>NZ_JAZHLJ010000159.1:0-3534 GCF_036549495.1 Aurantimonas sp. C2-5-R2 | reverse complement strand
CGCCGTCTGGATCAATCCGCCCAACAACAAGCTCCAACTCCAAGCTTAATCTATCGCTCCGGCTGTCTCACATTCGTTGACACGCTCCGCAGGAGGACCAGCTCGGTTCGCTCGGCCTGGTGGTCAACCTCGTCGTCCTGTGGAACACGGTCTACATGGACGCCGCCCTCAATCAGCTGCGCGCCGAAGGATACGAGGTGAAGCCTGAGGACGTCGCCCACCTCTCTCCGCTGAGCTTTGGGCACATCAACATGCTCGGCCGCTACGCTTTCACCCTGCCGGAAATCATCGCGCGCGGCGAACTCAGGCCTCTGCGCGATCCGAGAACCGCCGGCATCGACGACCTGTAGGCGAGCTTATGTGTGTTTTCTGTTCCGTTGCTACTCAAAGCCCGGATTCAGCGATCCGCGCCGTTGGCAAGGGGGTGGGCAACTATACGATCAGCGCCGGATCATTATCGGCAACCTTGTTCAGGGGGAGGAGATCAGTGGTGAACCAGACTAGCAACTCCATGCAGAGCGCCGGTCGTACATCAGAGCACATCATAAAGATCGGTGGGGCGTCCGTTCACTTTCGCGAATGGGGGAGTGGATCTCCTGTACTGCTGCTTCATGGAAATCCAGATAGCAGCGTCATGTGGGACCGTGTTGCCAGCGCTTTGGCTACGGATTTTCGCTGCATCGCTCCTGACCTGCCAGGCTTTGGTCTCTCTGAGATACCAGAAAACTACGAACGCTCGCTCGCGGGTTTGGCCGAATTCATCGAGACGTCCGACAGGCTGCCGGAATACAGGCACCCCTCGATTTGGTCGCTCACGACTTCGGTGGGCCTTTCGCTTTAGCCTGGGCTATTCGGACCCCTGATGCAGTCCGTCGCCTGGTGTCAGGGATGCGGCAAAATCGGAGGGCGCGAACCGGACCATGGCGGCGATCGAAGCCGCGAAAAATGCAATGACAAGGGCGCCAGCCAAGCCTTGCAAAGCTATGTCCTCTCCGTGTCGGTCGCCCTTTTTGACCTGTACCGTTCTCGGCGATCGTCAACTCGATCAGCAAAAACTTTCAGCCAGATCCAAGTTTTTGATCAGCGTTCCTCGTCCAGGTGAACGAAGGAGCTTTCCGCGGCGCTCGACTGTTCGGCAAGAGGAAACACGCCGATCGTCAGCGCCGCCAGCGCGGCCATGAGCGCGACCCCAATGATGAATGCCTTCATATTCCGCGCTCTCCCGGAGCGACATCGGCGGAGGATGGCTCCTGCGCCCCGACCTCGCCCGTCATCTGGCGATACCAGATGCTGTGATGTTCCTTGGCCCAGTTGCGGTCTACCCGTCCCGACCACATCGCCGCGAACGCGCCCTCCATTCCGATCGTGCCGATATAGATATGCCCGAAGATGAGCCCGATCATCAGGAGGGAGATGATCGCGTGCGAAAGCTGCGCCGTCTGCATCCCTCCATAGCCCAGCAGCAGGAACGGATACATGAGCAGGAGGCCCGACGCGAGCAGCGCAAAGCCGCCGAGGGTCACGCCCCAGAAGACGATTTTCTGACCGGCGTTGAACTTGCGAGCCGGCGGATTGTCGCCGTCGTCGTGAAGCATTCCACCGCCGCGCTTCAGCCACTCCCAGTCTAGCCGTGTCGGAATGTTATGAAGCAGCCAAAACACCACCATCACCGTTACGCCAATCACGAAGGGGACCGCGGATGCCATGTGGAGCCAGGCGCTGCCCCAGGCGAGATCGCCCAACGCCCCTTCGCCGATCAGCGGCAGCAACAGGGGCTTGCCGTAGAGGATCACGACACCGGTCAGCGCCATGACAACGAAGGCGGATGATGTCATCCAGTGATTGGCGCGCTCGGTCGCCGTGAAGCGCTTGATCGTGGTGCCGGCTTTTCCCTCGGCGATCTTGACCCGTCCGCGAGCGAAGAGAAACAGGCCGAGCCCGGCAAGCACGCCGAAGATGACCCAGCCGCCGCCGTACCGCACCTGATCGTTGTGCAGGCTGCGCCAAGTGCGCCCGCCGGGCTGCTCGAACGATGCCGCGTTGCGATAGGGCAGGGAGGATATGCCTTGGATGCGTCTCGCCTCCGGCAGGATAGGCGCTTCCTTTTCTCCGATCGTCAGCCATGAGGAGGTCAGTTGCCGAGGTGCGGCCACGCCGTCGCGGAAGATGAGATCGGCGCGTCCTCCACCGTCCGTGTCCACACTCACGCCGCGAGTCTGGCCAGCTTCGCGACGGTCGTCGAGCAGCTTCGAGCGCGCGCTCAACGCCTCGGCGGCAACAACGTGGCTCGCCTCGCCCCCGCCAGACGCCCCCGCCACCTCGGGCTGCACGAGATTTTCGCGCGTGAAGCTGAGAACGACCACCACACCGAGGAGGAGGCCGGCGAGCAGCGCAACGATACCGCCGGCTATCCGTGCTGCTGACATGTCCTGTTCTCCTTCTCGCGATCAGGCCGCATCGCTGGCGTGGTAGGCGGTCGTCCAGCCCCACGCTCCCGAGCCATAGCCGCGGTGTTCGGTCCGTTCCCGGTAGATGTCGGAGATGACGTCGCCGTCGCCGGCGAGCAGTGCTCGGGTCGAGCAGACCTCAGCGCAAAGCGGCAGCTTGCCTTCGGCGATCCGGTTGCGACCATATTTTTCGAACTCGGCCTGAGACCCGGTTTCTTCGGGACCGCCGGCGCAATAGGTGCATTTGTCCATCTTGCCGCGGGAGCCGAAATTGGTATCGCTCGGATATTGCGGCGCTCCGAACGGGCAGGCGTAGAAGCAGTAGCCGCAGCCGATGCAGGTGTCCTTGTCGTGCAGGACGATGCCGATGTCATTCTGATAGAGCGTGGAGACCGGACAGACCGCGATGCAGGGCGCGTCGGTGCAATGCATGCAGGAGATCGCGATCGACTTCTCGCCGGGATTGCCGTCATTGATCGTGACGACCCGTCGGCGCACCATTCCCCAAGGCACCTCGTTCTCGTTCTTGCAAGCGGTCGCGCAGGCGTTGCATTCGATGCAGCGGTCCGAGTCACACAGAAATTTCATCCGAGCCATCTGCTACTCCTCAAGCGGGTTCGAGCCGGCACAGCGACGCCTTCGATTCCTGCATGAAGGTCACGACGTCGTAGCCGTAGGTCATGGCGGTATTGGCGGCTTCGCCGGTCACATAGGGAACGGTCCCGGACGGATAACGGCCGGTAATGCTCTCTCCCATCCACATGCCCGCGAAGTGGAAGGGCAGACAGACCGTGCCCTCGTCCACTCGGTTGGTGACCAGCGCGGCGATGATGCCGCACCTGGTTCACGGAAGATTGGCGGACGTAGATGTAGGCGAGCTTGCCACGATGTTCGGCCGTGACGCGTTCGTCCGAACTACTCGACGCGCTCAACATGGCGGTTCGCCCGTGTTGGCGCATCGGGCCGCCAGATCCGCAAGAGCATCGGTGCCAGTGTCGAGGCTTATCCCGTTGTCCCAGGTCGCCCTAAATGTGGTATCTTGACCCGGATGGGCTGCCGGAACGGTGGCTATGACGGGACAGCCGAT
>NZ_JAZHLJ010000158.1:0-3563 GCF_036549495.1 Aurantimonas sp. C2-5-R2 | reverse complement strand
TGAAAAGCCCGTTGCCTCCGTTTCCAGGGCCGCGTAACCTTCAACCCGGCAACGTCGTTCGCCGAAGTTCAACAAACTTCGGGACATCCCCCGAATATCTGACCGGCGGCGACGAGACCTTCGGCCCCGATTACGGGGGCGCGACCGTGTATACGGTGGAACGCAAGGACTTCGCCACCGACTGCCCCAACCTCGCCAAGCTGCTCGAGAACCTGACCTTCGACCTGCCCATGGAAAACGAGATCATGGGCAAGATTCTCGATGACAAGCAGAAGCCGAACGAGGCCGCGGCCGAGTGGATCAAGGCGAATCCGGATCGTCTCGACGCATGGCTCGAAGGCGTCACGACGCTGGACGGACAAGACGGCCTGCCAGCTGTGAAGTCCTCTCTCGGACTTTCCTGACCGGTCGCGCCCGTCCCAAGACCATTTCTGGAAGGCCGGTTTCGCCCGGCCTTCTTCTTTAGAGCATCGAACGAAAATATGGACGCGTTCTGCCAGAGGGATTTCGGGACAAGGTCGAGGGGATCGGCGCAGGTCGTAGCGGCGCTACGGCCAAGACGAGACCCGATGGAATTGGCGCGAAATCACTTGGGCCACCGATCGCCCCGCACCGGTCGGCGCGGAAAGGTTGATCGGCGGATTTTAAAGCCTGCCGTTTGCCGGAGGCAAACAGGCGGACGGGTTTCCGGCCGCCGGGCGCCCACTTTGTCGGCCGACTCGACCGTAGCGCCGCTACGCTCGTCGTCAGCCTCCGCGTGGATCACCTCGGCGAGCCGAGAAACAGAACCGCATCTATATTGTCGTCCGATGCTCTAAGAGCAGACCCGACCAGGAAGGAATCCCCGGCCCGTGGAATGGCTCCAGAATAATCCCCTGCCGATTGGCGAAGGCGCCTCGGCCTTCGTCGACTGGCTGACCGCCAACTTCACCTTCATCTTCGACGCGATCAGCAATGGCCTCGGCGCCTTCATCGACGCCGTCCTGTTTCTGCTGCAGTGGCCCCACCCCTTCGTCGTCGTCGCGGCCTTCGGAGCCATCGCTTACGCCGCCCGTCGCTCGATCCCGATCGTCATCTTCACCGTCGCCGGCCTGCTGCTGATCATCAATCTCGGATTCTGGGACGACACGACGCAGGCGCTGGCACTGGTGCTCGCCTCGACCGCCGTCTGCATGCTGATCGGCGTTCCGCTGGGGGTCGCCGCCGCCCGGCGGGACTGGCTTTATGCCGGTCTTCGCCCCGTGCTTGACCTGATGCAGACGATCCCGACCTTCGTCTATCTGATCCCGGCGCTGATCCTGTTCGGGCTGGGCGTCGTGCCCGGGCTGGTGGCTACGGTGATCTTCGCCCTGCCCTCGTCGATCCGGCTGACCCGGCTCGGCATCGCCTCGACGCCGCGCCAACTTCTCGAAGCCGGCGACGCGTTCGGCGCGACCCGGCTGCAGCGGCTGTTCAAGATCGAGATTCCCTACGCCCTTCCCCAGATCATGGCGGGACTGACCCAGACGATCATGCTGTCGCTGTCGATGGTCGTGATCGCCGCGCTGGTCGGCGCGCCGGGCCTCGGCGTTCCAGTGCTGCGCGCGCTCAACAGCATCAATATCGGCCAGGGCTTCGAGGCCGGGTTGGCGATCGTTCTCCTCGCCATCATCCTCGACCGGTTCTTCCGCATTGACGAAAAGACCCGCTCATGAGCCCCATCGTCTCCTTCCAGAACGTCTCGATCGTTTTCGGCCGAAAGCCAGAGCAGGCGCTACCGCTTGCCGACGCGGGCAAGAGCCGTAGCGAAATTCGCGAGGCGACGGGCCTGACGCTGGGTGTCGCCGACGCCTCGCTCGACGTCGAAGCCGGCGAGATCGCCGTTCTGATGGGCCTGTCGGGCTCCGGCAAGTCGACCTTGCTGCGCGCCGTCAATGGGCTGGCGCCGATCACCCGCGGCCGGGTCGTCATCGACACCGGCAAGGGCACCGTCGACCCAAAGGAATGCGGGTCTAAACGCCTGCGCGAGTTACGCCGTCACGAGGTTGCGATGGTGTTTCAGCAATTCGCCCTGTTGCCCTGGCGCTCAGTCGCGGAAAATGTCGGGCTCGGCCTCGAACTCGCCGGCGAGCCGCGCGCCAGGCGGCGTGAACGGGTCATGACCCAACTCGAACTGGTGGGTCTCGGCGACTGGGCGCAATCGCGCGTCGGTGAGTTGTCTGGCGGCATGCAGCAACGTGTCGGCCTTGCCCGCGCCTTCGCCACCGACGCACCGATCCTGCTGATGGATGAGCCGTTCTCGGCCCTCGATCCGCTGATCCGGGCGCGGCTGCAGGACGAACTCCTGGAAATCCAACAGCGGTTGAAAAAGACCATCATCTTCGTCAGCCACGGCCTCGACGAGGCGTTCAAGATCGGCAACCGTATCGCCATCATGGAGGGAGGCCGCATCGTCCAGGTCGGCACCGCGCAGGACATCGTCCTCAGGCCGGCCGACGACTACGTCGCCGACTTCGTCGCCCATATGAATCCGCTCAACGTTCTGACCGCCGAGAATGTGATGAAGCCGGTGGACGCCGAGAACGGTGCAACTCCGGCGCGGGTCGCGGCGATGGCCGAACCCGACACGCCGCTCAAGCGGGTGATGGAATCGATTTCCGGCGGCAATGGCGCGGTGATCGTATCCCGCAACGGACGGGTCGTCGGCCAGATCGGCCCGCAGGAGATCGTCGACGCGCTGATGCGCCACTGATACCGGCCTGCGATTGGTCCGAGGCCTATCGGGAAAAGACCGAACGCGACGCGCGACGCGTTGCTGAACTGCCGCAGACCCATATCTGCGATGGTGGCCGCTCATCGGGTCCGATGCCGGAACAGGAGGATCAACTGTGCCGCCAGTTGTATTCCCCGCGCCAGGGCCAACAGCCAGATCAATTGTTCCAGCGACAGATCGAACTGGATCACCGCTCCTGCTCCGAGAACCGTCGTGGCGAAGAACAGGGCGGAGGCCGTGGTCATGTCCTTTTCGCGGTCCCGAGAAATCATCAGCCAGTCGAAGAACTCGGAAACGCGGAAAAACGAAAGAAACGAGATCGCGACGAACGTTCCGACCGTCACGCCGTACTTGTCTCCCAGCGATTCCAAGGGCCATACGAACACCGCGAACGCCGCCGCCGCCAATTGGGCGGCCCCCGCGAATATGCACGCCGCGGACCAGGCGCTTGCCGTCTTCACCTGCCGAAGGAGGGTGGCTCCGCTCCGCTCCATCATGACCAGTTGCGGGCCGACCGACTGCACGATGATGGCAACGATGGTCGAGTTGATCATATAGAATAGCAGGACGAATGCGTAGGAACCGGCTGCCGCCGCCCCGAACACATGGCCAACAAACAGTCTATCAAGATAAAGCGGCGCCGATACGAGAATGATGCTGACGAATATCCAATACCCGCCGTAGTCTCTTGGCGAATCGACGGTGAGCGCGTCTGGACTTGGGGATGTCCCGAAGTTTGTTGAACTTCGTTGAGCGGCGATGCCGGGTTGAACGTTAGGCGGCCCTCGATGCAGGGGCAATGAACTTTTCG
>NZ_JAZHLJ010000157.1:0-3645 GCF_036549495.1 Aurantimonas sp. C2-5-R2 | reverse complement strand
GTGGCTCTTGCCCGTGCCCGAATTGCCGAGCGCGATGACGTTCTCGCGGCGCAGGATGAACTCGCACCGCGCCAGTTCGAGAACGAGCATCTTGTTGAGGCTCGGGATCGCAGTGAAGTCGAACGTGTCGAAGCTTTTGACAGCCGGGAACCTGGCCGCCTTGATCCGCCGCTCAATCGTGCGGCGCTCCCGATCGATCAGCTCCAGCTCGATCAGGCGCAGTAGGTAGCGGGGATGGTCGACGCCGTCGCGGGCGCACTCGCGGGCGACCTTGTCGTATTCCCGCAGAACCGTCGGCAACTTCAACTGCTTGAGGTGGTGCGCGAGCAGCACCTGCGGCGTGCCGCCGGTCGTCCCCGTCGGCATCCTGTCGGGACTGAACTTGCCGCTCATGCCGCCCTCCCGGGAACCAGAACGGCGTAGTCGGCCGCCGCCGTCGTCCTGACATCCATCTTCGGCAGATGGGGATAACGGGCCAGGTCGAGCCGAAGCGGACGCCGCTCGACACGGGCCAGCGCGATTTGCTTGACGGCGTCGAACCCCACCGCCCCGAGCCGGATCGCCTCGGNCCGCCGTCGTCCTGACATCCATCTTCGGCAGATGGGGATAACGGGCCAGGTCGAGCCGAAGCGGACGCCGCTCGACACGGGCCAGCGCGATTTGCTTGACGGCGTCGAACCCCACCGCCCCGAGCCGGATCGCCTCGGTCACGGCATCGGCGACGGTCGGCATCGCGATCGTCTCCATCAGTCGCAGGACCTGGATGAACTCCCGCTTGCCGCGATTGCCCATGCGGGCATCGAGGAGATGACGCAGATGCTGGAACGTCTCGGGCAGATCCCAGCCTTGTAGTGGCGCGGCCTGATCGAGGGCGTTCGGCTTCGTTTCGATCAGCATCAGATAGTGCAGCGGATCGAACACGAAGGCGCCCGTGCCATAGGCACGGCGATGCCGGGCTGCGGATTCCGGCGAAGCCGGACACTTATTCCAATTTCATTCCGGCCATCATTCCGATTTGAAGCCGGTCACTTTCTGGTCTGATCCTGGGTCGTTCTGGATGTTTGAATTGGGTTCAGGCGGAGGTCAAGCGGAGGATGAAGCCGATGGTATGGAGCGCCGTTTTCGCAGGCTCTCCCCGGTCAGCTCGATACGATAGGCGCTATGGACGAGACGATCGAGAACGGCGTCCGCGATGGTGGGATTCCCGATGATTTCCCACCAGCGATCCACGGGGATTTGACTGGTAACGATGGTCGATCGGCGCTCGTATCGATCTTCGACGATTTCGAGGAGATCGCGCCGCTGATCGTCATCCAGCTTCTCGGGTCCCCAATCGTCGAGAATGAGAAGATCGACCCTGGCGAGGGCCTTCAGCAATTTGGCGTATCGGCCGTCGCCCCTGGCCAGGCCGAGGGCGGCAAAGAGCCGGGGCGCTCGATGGTAAGCGACCGAGAAGTCTTCGCGGCAAGCCTTTTGGCCGAGGGCGCAGGCAAGCCAACTCTTGCCAACGCCCGCGGGGCCGGTCAGCAACAAGCCGTGCCGTTCGCGGATGAAGTCGCAGCCAGCCAGCTTGAGGAAGAGCCCGCGATCAAGACCGCGGACGGCCCGGAAGTCGGTGTCTTCGACTTGAGCGTCGTGGCGCAGTCTGGCAGCACGGACTCGGGCCTCGAAGCGCTTCTGGCGACGCTGCGTGGCCTCGCGTTCGAGAAGCAGCGCGAGCCAGTCGCCGTGCTCCAGGGCACGGGCTTCGGGTTGCGCGTCGAGGTCCTGGAAGCCCTTGGCCATTCCGTGAAGGCCGAGTTCGTTCAAGAGGTCGAGGGTGGGATGGGTCAGCATGATCTTGTCTCTCATCAATGGAAGTAGCCCGGGCCGCGCAGATTTGGGTGGTCCATCACGGCGGCGGTGTCGGTCGTCGGCTTGGCGGCCAGTCGATTGGCCAGGATCGAGGCGATGCTCTTGTAGGTGAGCCCGCCGATCTCGAGGGCTCGAGCGAGACCGCCTCGGCGCGGGCTCGCTCGATGTCGCGGAACAGGCGCAGCACGCCCAGGCATGTTCGAAAGCCCTGTTCCGGATGCGGCCGGGCGGCCAGGATGGCGGTGATCAATCCCTCGGTCTCTGGTCCCACCGAGGCGGCCCATCGACGGAAGCGATCCGGCGTCCATTCCGCATATCGTCGATGGGAGCTGGGCATGTGGTCGGGATTGGTGCCATGGCGGCGTCCGCCGTATCGGCGTTGATGGGCCGCGATCCGCTGGCCGCGGTGGAAGATCTCGATCGTCCTCGCTGTCGCTCTGACATCGACCTGTTGCCGGATCAGGCTGTGCGGCACCGAGTAGAAGAAGCTGTCGAACTCGACATGATAGTCGGTGCCGACACGGGCGAAGCGCCACTCGGCGAACTCGTAATCCTCACCGGGCAGTGCAGCGAGCGCGGGACCTTCGACAGTCTGGAAGAGATGGCGGCGGGTGACGCCAAGGCGACGCATGACGTGATCGTTGATGCGATCGAGAGCGCCCGCGATCGCCGCGTTGGCCTCGGCGAGCGAGAAGAATGTCTGTTTCCGCAGCCGACCCAGAATGCATGTCTGGGCAAAACGGACCCCATTTTCGACTTTCGCTTTATCCCGGGGCTTTCGTGGCCGCGCCGGCAGAACGCCGACAGCGTAGTGTGACGCCATCATCCCATAGCTCCGGTTGATCTCCGGGTCATAGAAGCAGGCGCGATTGACGCCGGACTTCAGATTGTCGGGCACGATCAGCCGCGGAACGCCGTCAAGGAAGCGGAACATCCGTACATGGGCGCCGATCCAGTCCGGCAATGTCTGCGTCCAGGTCGCCTCCGCATAGGTGAAGTTGGAAGCTCCCAGAACGGCGACGAACAGCTCTGCTTCACGGATCTCGCCGGTCCGGCGATCGACGATGGCGATCTTCTTGCCGGAATAATCGACGAAGACCTTATCGCCGGCGACGTGCTCCTGCCGCATCGTCGGTGAGAGCCGGCGCTCGAAACTGCGGAAGAGTTCGCAGAACCGGCTGTAGCCGTAGCCGCCGGGATGAACGGCACGATACTCTTCCCAGAGGATCTGAAGGGTGACGCCCGGCTTCTTCAATTCGATGACGACATCGGCCCAGTTTGGTTCGGGCTGCCGCCGCACGCCCTGCTTGACCCCAGCCCGTTCGAAGAGCTTGCCCTCAAGGGCATCATCGGTCAGTGCGCCCGGTAAAGGCCAGCTCAAACCAGCCTGCTCCGCGCGTTTCAAATTCTCCTGGATAGTACTGCGCGCAACACCGAGCATCTGGGCGATGTCTCGGACGCTGGCCCCATCTCGGGCAAGGCGAAGCATTTGCCTCAATTGTCTCATGGTCAGCTTCCTCTTTGCCGGCATCCCGCTCTCCTCGTTCGACATGAGGAGCGTGATGCCCGAGTTGCTGACCCAGGCGGTCTTCAGATCGTAGAAAGTGACCGGTGATTGATCGAAACGGTGTCCGGCTTCATTCCGGAACGGTGTCCGGCTTCATCCCGGAATACCCGTCCGGCTTGGTTCGGAATCCGCAGCCGGGCAATCTCCTCGCCGGCGCAAAGGATCACCACCTCGTCGACAAAGCCCTTCACCAGAACGTCCCGGAAGCCGAAGGTTGTCGGCAC
>NZ_JAZHLJ010000156.1:0-3678 GCF_036549495.1 Aurantimonas sp. C2-5-R2 | reverse complement strand
TGAAGGCCTATCCGAGAGAGACGACGGAAGCCTTCCTCGACGGACACGTGTCGGCGTTCGATTTCTTCGGCGGCGTGCCGCTGTCGATTCTGCCCGATTACGTGCCCGGGCACGTAATCGTAGTTTTGTGTCCCGAACGGTTATGTGGCCCGCAGCCTGTTGATCCAACCGTTCTCGATGACGGCGGGCACATAACGATCAGAGGCCAGCGAGCCATTCGAGAAGTTTTGGTTCGCTCTGCCAGACTGGTCTTCGGGGCGGTCCCACCGAAGAAGTCGAGGGCACCTGGCAGGCCTCAAGCGCCTCCTGCTTCATCCTGATGTTGATCTCGGCATATCGGTTGGTCGTATCCAGGCTGACGTGGCCGAGCCAACCTCTTATGACGTTCACGTCGACACCGGATTCGAGTAGATGCACGGCCGTCGTGTGTCTCCAAACATGCGGAGAAATGGACCTGTGTCCGTTGCCGATGCGAATGTCCAAACCATGACGCCGGACGAGCTTGTACAGGCCGAATCGCGTCAGCGGCTTGCCGACGTTGCTGAGGAATACCGGAGTTGTTGGCATAGCCGGCTGGCGTCGGTCACGCAGCATCTCACCAAGCAGGCGGGCGGTCTCGGGCCATAGTGGGCAGGTCCGCCATTTATCGCCCTTGCCGTGCAAGTTCACACGCGGCGAGGAGGTCAAAACCAGCTGATCGATGGTCAGTCCGATGACTTCCGTTGCGCGGGCGCCAGTATTGTACAGGAACATGAGCAGCGCCTTGTCGCGGGTGGCCAGCTTCCCGTCGCGCGGCAATCCGTCGAAGAGCCGTTCGACCTCGTCGCGTTCGAGATAATAGGTGGCCGCCGGCTGCGTACGCTTCCTCGGGATGGCGGCGACGCGCTCGGCCTCCGGCAGCACCATCGGCTCCTGGCCACCGGCATAGGCGAAGAAACCGTGCAACATTGCGAGCCGGTGGTTCCGTGATCGGATGCTGTTGCCGCGCTCGGCTTCAAGATGGGCGAGAAAGGCCCGCACATTGTCGGCGCTGAGATCGGTCAGCCCGAGCTTGCTGATAGGGCGTCGGTTCTTCCTGGCCAGAAAGAGAAGGAACAACCGGATCCCGTCACGGTAGCTCCGGATCGAGGTCGGGGCCAGACCCTTCTCGGCTTTGAGATGGTGCTCGAAGAACTGATAGACGAGACTGCCGACGGTCGTCATGGCCGGCCTCCACTTGATATTGGCACGGCGAAGCGTTCGAAGCGCTGACCGGCGGCCTCCATCAGATCGGTGGTGATCGTCAGATAAACGGCGGTGGAGGCGGGATCCACGTGCCCCATGAAGGTCGACAGCTTGACCAGCTTGTCAGTGGGATTGCTTCCGTCGCGATACCATCGCAGAAGTCGACCGACCGCAAAGCTGTGCCGTAGATCATGCACGTGAGCCGGCGTTCCTCCTGGCGGGATCGCGATGTTCAGCTCGGCCGCGAGCGAATGAAAAATGATGCTGATCGTGCCGGGGTTCACAGGCCGACCCCGCATGAAAGAAAACAGCGGTGTGTCGGCGGTAACCGAAACCAGGTGCTGTGATCGCAACGCCATGAACGCATAAAGGCGCTGTGCCAGTTGCGGTCCCATGGGAATGAGCCTCGACTTGGAAACTTCGTCTCGCGGATGGTGAGGACGTCACGATTGCGATCGACATCCCGCCAGCGCAGGCGCGCAACCTCGCCGACGCGCAGACCAAGCCCGAACAGCAGGCTGAAGATGGTGGCATAGGCGGGACCGCGAAGCAGAGCGTTGTTCCGATCCGCGAGTTCGGCGGCGCGATCGATGAGTTGTTGGGCAGTCCGCAGATCCAGGATGCAGGGCGGTCTTGGATTACCTCGGCGGCGCGGCTTCATCGTGACGGGAGAGCGATCGATAACGTCGTGTTCGACCATCCACTCGAACAGCCGGCCGACGACACCGATAAGATGGTTGAAGCTTCGCGGCCGCGAGCGCGGACGGCTCAGGAAAAAAGCATCGAGGAGCGCCGGGGTGATCTCCGCGAGGGTCTTGACGCTCTGTGCGTTCAGATAGCCGTCGAGCATCCGCAGCACCTTGTCTTCGACGTCGTAGCGCCGGTTGAGCGCGCGCTTGTGGCGAATGAAAGCGACGATGTGGGGCGCGATCGGGCTTGAAGGCTCGGGAAGACGGGGGCTCATTGTAGATCCTCCCCGTCGCCCAGCGCCACTTCACGCAAGCCGTCGACCTGGACCTTGGCGTAGATCATCGTGGAAGAGGCCGAGCGATGCCCGACATAATCGCCGATGGTCTTGAGCGGAAAGCCGTTGTCCACCAGCCTCTGGACGCAGGCATGTCGCAACGTATGGGAACCGGGCCGGGCCACGGGAATGCCCGCCCTATGCAGGTACTTGCTGGTCATGGCCGACACCGCGGCCTGCGTCAGTGGCGATCGCGGCGCCAGGTATCGCCAGAAGATCTGTCGGCCCTGCACATCAGGCCGCCCATTCTTCAGATAGTCGATGATCGCCTCGCCGATGACCGGGGCCAGCGGATAAGCAGTGCTATGATCGGCCTTGCGCTCCCGCACGTGTAATCGGTCGCGCTTCCAATCGATGTCGTCGAGCGTCAGCGCCGCAACCTCGCGGGCGCGCAGGCCATATGTGATCATCAGCAACAGCATGGCGTAATCGCGTCGGCCAACGACGGTGCGGAGATCGACCTGATCGAGCATCTTCTGGACGGAATCCCAACTGATCGATCGCGGTATGTCGGCCAGCCGATAATGCTGGGGCACCTCGACTAGCTTGCTGATGTCGCGTTGGAGAAGACCTTCTCGATGCGCATATCGGAGAAAAACCCGCAATGTGCTTGCAAGACCGATCATTGATCTGGGCCCGAAGTGTTGAGCCTGCGCCGTAACGAACCCCGTCACCACCGGCAACGAAAGCGTGGTCACCTCGCATCCAACATCCCTGAGATATCGCTCGAACCCGCGCAGATAGTGCCGGTAGTGATGGATAGAGCTCGCACGCAGGCCCCGCTCTTCGCGAAGATAATCAAGGAATCCCGGCACTTGGGTAACGAAAGGGATCGGCCAAGCTGTTCTACGGCTGGTGTTATCCGACTTCGAGACAATCTGGCTGAAGAAATGCCGCACAACGCCCCCCACGAAGTTGCGATCGCGTCGACACGCTTCCGCAGATCGATCGGCACGACGAATGCGCAGCCAGTCGTCGATGAATGGCTCGATGAGCGCCTCGGTTTGTTCGATCTGATCGACATTGCGGGCTGCGGTGAACACCGCAAATTTGGTCAGGACGGGAACTCGGCGATAAATGCTCCGAGGCGCGTAGCCCCGGTCGCATAAGGCCGTCACATACTCATCGATCTGGAGCCCAAGCCAGCAATCCATAATCCGATCGATTGTCTGCGGCTTGACGAAAAAACGTTCCAACATGGCAACCTCCATTCTGGGTTAGGGAGAAATGGAGGATGCGCTCGTTGCACCGCCTGCGCGATGTGCCGCCAGAGACAAACTAATCGTTCAATTACAGGAACCTATGCCTCTCAGGGCACATAACCGTTCGGGACACAAAACTACGACAATACCACGATCGCGGTGGCCAGGATCTGCGGCGACGGCAAACGCGAGCGGACCCGGGCCTTCACCGAGTTGCAGAGCCATTAT
>NZ_JAZHLJ010000155.1:0-3710 GCF_036549495.1 Aurantimonas sp. C2-5-R2 | reverse complement strand
GTCACGATCCTCGATCCCAAGCAGGCCGAATGGATTGCCGGGAACGTCGCCAAGGGCGACAGCGTCTTCGTCGAGGCCCGCGTGGGCGAGAGCTCCTACGGCGAGGGCGACGATCGGAAATTCACCGTCGACATCATCGCCACCACCTTCAACCTCATGTCCTCCGCCAACGGCGAGTGAGCCCAAGGATTAGGCGGGCCCACAAGGGTCCGCCTCGTCCTGACGAGGGGACCCACAGGATCCGCTGTTCAAGAAGCGCCTGACGAACCGGACGAACTGGACGAACTTGACGAAATGGACGGCCTTGATCATATTCCGTCTATGGAGGTGTGTGATGGCTGTCACCAAACGCGAACCCGGTAGAACCCTCAAACCCAGGGCGAAGCGGTCCGGAAGCAGGACGATGCACCTCGCCACCCACGGCGGCGACGTTGCGCTGGCCCCTGGCATATTGAGCGATGTTCTCTCCCGCAAGAGGGCGGCGACCGGACTGCTCAACGGCTTTGGCAAGGCCGTGCGCGACGCCAAGCAGTCTGGACGGCCCAAGCGCATGACCATTCTCGTCGATCCGGAGCGCGACTCCTGTGAGGTTGAAGTCGAGGCGGTCCAGGAGCAGCCGGTAGATGATCTTGCTGCCGCTCTTGATGAAGCAAAGGCGCGCGGCGCGACCCGTGCCGCCGAGATCCTGAACGGGCCGGACATGCTGACGGCCGACGAATTCGCGGCCGCGATCGGCGCGTCCCGGGAGACGATCCACCAAAAGCGTAAGCGGCACGAGGTTCTCGGCCTTGAAGGCGCCAAGCGCGGTGTGCGCTTCCCCGAATGGCAGCTGAGCGCCGATGGGCGCCTGCTGCCGGAGCTGCCTCGCCTGTATAGGGCGCTCGGGGGCCATCCCTGGACGGTCTTTCGCTTCCTGCTGCAGCATCATCCGGCGCTCGACGGCAAGACGGCACTCGACGCGTTGCGCGAAGGCCGGATCGACGCGGTGATGGCGACGGCGGAGAATGTCGGCGAGGGTGAATTCGCCTGAGCATGGCAGCTAAACTGCTTGACATTTCGCGCAAATTGCGTAATTTGCGCATGCTTGAGGAGGTAAAATCATGTCCCAGGGTGTAACGGTCCGAGCGAGCGATTTCTCCCGGAATTTCGGTAAGTATCAAGATGAAGCCATCGCTGCAAAGGTGATCAACGTCACCAGCCACGGGCGGGTGATCGGGGCCTATTTGTCCGCAGCCGAACTCGCCCATTACGAGATGCTGAAGCGTCGCGAGCGTGAAGTGCTGATCGTCGGTGATCTCGATGACGAGACCATCGCGTCGATCGAAACGGCTGAATACGGCGTCGCGCCGAAGTGAGAATGCCGGAACCGAAACCGGGCCTCGTCATCCGTTACAGTTTTCTCTGGAGTCATGAGCGCGACCGGGGCGCGGTCGAGGGATCGAAGGATCGGCCCTGCGCCATCGTGGTGGCTACGCCGCGTGACGAGAACGGCCATATCCGCACGATCGTCGCGCCGATCACGCACCGGCCTCCCGACGACGCAGGCGCTTCGTTGGAAATCCCGCCGGACGTTTGCCGGACTCTCGGCCTGGACGCAGGACGGCATTGGCTCCGGCTGGACGAGCTCAATCGGTTTCTTTGGCCCGGTTACGACCTTCGCCTGGGTCCGCGTGGACGCTACGACTACGGCATGCTGCCGCCGCGCTTGTTCGAGGATCTGCGCCAAGGAATTCTCACGCGTCAGCGCGGCCGCCGCACGGCAATCATGTCGCGCGACGATTGACGGTCCCGTTCCTCCTCCGTCTTCAACCTTTGGCCACCGGTCGTTGCCACGCGACCTCTACACAGCCCTCGCCAATTGCAAAGAAAGGCATTCAGTGCTAGGATTTTAGTAAAGTTCGAACACCTCGGTCGTTATCAGAGTATTGCAGCCAATATGGTTAACATATCCGGGTAGGTTCCATAAGATATCTTATGCAACTATAGCATTCTTACTATTGATCATTTAGTTAACGAGATTTTTTCTACTTCCAAATCCGTCCGCAGCTCTCTTCCCTAGCGGTTGCCATCGGCTGTGTCGGGGTGTTCTTCTTGTTGAAGAACCTGTCCTGACGTGCGCGCTTGCCCCTCCTTGCATTCCGGCAACCTGCCGCTTATCTTCATGACATGTTGCCGCATAGGGATTTGGCCATGTCGGTTCCCATCATCGAGGAAGTCGCACGCAAGCTCGGCGGAACCGCCGTGATGGGGGCTGCCGTGCGCTCGCAGGCCGACCTCGCCCAGGCCGTGCGCAATCGGCTGCCTCTCATCGCACTTGAAGGATTGTCGCTTGCCGGGATCAGCGACCGGGAAATCGAGAGCTTCGTCATTCCGCAGCGCACGCGGCGCCATCGCGCTCAGAAAAAGCAGCCGCTGACGGTGGACGAGTCCGACCGCGCTGTGCGGCTGTTGCGTATCCAGTCCCTGGCCGAGGAGACCTTCGGGTCCGTGGAAAAGGCGCATCGCTGGCTCCGCCGACCTTTGGCCGAGCTCGAGGGCGAAGCCCCGTTCGCCCTCGCCCAGACCGAGGCAGGCGCCCGGGTCGTCGAGACCATCCTCGGCAAGATAGCCTGGGGTGCCGCCGCCTGATGCTGCTCTGGCGGCTGTCGGGCGAACGGCACGCGCAAGCTCTCGACGGCGGATACGGGCTGCATTTCGACGGGCGCTGGAACACGATCGGCCACGCTGTCACCTATTGTGCCACCTCCCCCGCGCTTTGCGTCCTGGAAAAGCTCGTCCATGTCGAGGACCCGACGCTCCTGCCGGAGCTGACGATGGTGACCTATAGCGTTCCGGACGATCTCGATGCCGTGACGATCGAGCTCGGCGATCTACCGCAGGACTGGCGGCGGCAAGAAGGTTGGACCCAGCAGCGCGGCGACGAGTGGCACCGCTCGAACGCCGCTCCACTCCTGCGCGTGCCTTCGGCGATCGTTCCGATCGATGGATCGCCCGACGTCAACGTGCTGATCAACCCCAGCCATCCGGCATCGGCCGGGATCACGATCCAGGCGCTCGAACCCTTCGTGCTCGACCCGCGGCTGTTCTGAACCGACCTTCCCTGCCAGAGCGCCTGCAGGCAGACGCCCCCTCCCCCAAGCTGCTTCTACAGGCCGCGGGAACGCGCCAGCTCGTTCGCCTCGACGGATCGACGTTTTCCGTCGCAGGCCGCTCCCTGATGATGTCTGCTAGTCTAGCCCCAATGTCGGACCGCCGATGAGGCTCATGACCTCACCACGAGACAGCCGGCGCTTGGTCGCCGGCGCATCCGCCTTTGCGTGCTCGAAGCGACTCGTAGACCTCGCCAGCGCGACAACGGCACCATCGTCTGCCCTGGAGAGAACGAGATGCTTGCCAGAGTAGGCGCGCACATTGCGAACGCCGGCGGCCAGGGCGGGCGGGGCCCCGAAATGGAGCTTGCGACCTCATCAGGTAATGCGAGCGCCAGGTCGAGCCGAGACGGAAGGCGTTCCGATTGAAGAAGGCTGTCGGGGCTCATCCGTTGTCCGTTTCTTGAGATTGCCCGGTCCTTACCGCTGCCGTCCGCTAGGCGTTCAACCCCAATGACGGTTTCCAGCTTCGCCGGACCCTCCGCAATTGCGGTGTGACCGCGCGGACAGGCGCGGTTCGTCGAGGGCATCGAAACGCACAACTCAAGGAGATCCCCATGC
>NZ_JAZHLJ010000154.1:0-3759 GCF_036549495.1 Aurantimonas sp. C2-5-R2 | reverse complement strand
CCAGGCCATCTCGATTCCCCATCGTCTCGACAACGTAGGGGAATCACAACCTGCTGATATCGCTCAACTCCTTTTCGCTCAGGCTCTTAGGTACGCTCTGTTACCCATGTCTCCGGGCCGGACATGGAGGAAATTGGAGCGGGCGATGGGATTCGAACCCACGACCCCAACCTTGGCAAGGTGCCCGGCTGATCTATCCGGCAATATCCGTTTTCAACCCAGAGTACGATAAACCACTTTGCAAATTGACTTTTTGCGGCCGATGCTCACTCTACGCTATCCGGCAGATACGCAGCGATACGCTCCTGCCCGCTTACAACCTGCTTACATTTTTCTTTGTAAGCAGTTGTGTCAGCAAATTTGGAGAGATTGCGATGGGCAAGCTCACCAAACGCAGCGTCGACGCTCTCGAGTGCCCAACCAAGGGCCAGGCGTTCCTCTGGGATCGCGAACGCGCGGCTTCGGGGTGCGGGCGCTGCCGGGCTGAAATCCTATGTCCTGCAATATCGCGCACCGACAGGACGCAGCCGTCGCATCAATGTCGGTCGGCACGGTGTTTTGACCGTCGAGCAGGCGCGCAACATCGCCCGCGAGAAGCTCGTCGCTGTATCGAAAGGGACCGATCCGGCTGATGTGAATAAAGCGTCGCGTGTCGCTCGAAGCGTTGCAGAGATTTGCGACTGGTTCACCGAGAACGCCGAATCGGGTCGTATTCTGGGGAGACGTCGCCGCCCGATCAAGCCGAGCACGCTTGCCATGGATCGCAGTCGCATCGAACAGCACATCAAGCCGCTGATCGGCAAGAAGCAGGTGCGATCGCTCAGCCTCGGTGACATCGAAGGGATGCAGGCCGATATCGCCGCAGGCAAGTCTGCAAGGAAGCGCCTAGGCGGCAAAGGTGGTGCCACGACCGGCGGCGCCGGCGTCGCGTCGCGGACCGTGTCGACGCTGCATAGCATCTTTGAACATGCCGCCCGGCTCGGTGAAATCGAAACAAATCCGGCTCGCGGCGTGCGCCGGCTTGCCAGCACACCGCGCCAGAGGCATCTCAGCCGAAGCGAAATCGGGCGGTTGGGCGAGACGCTGAGCGTTGCCGCCGACAAAGGCGAGCATCCGACCGGGCGCGCTGCCATCCGCTTCCTAATCTTGACGGGATTTCGGCGCATGGAAGGGCTTGGCCTCGAGCGGGATTGGCTCGACGAGGAAAACGGCGCGGTCCGTTTTCTCGACACCAAGAGCGGCGCTCAGATCCGCGTGATTGGTGAGGCGGCGATCGATGTCTTGCTCGATCAACCCGCAACAAATTCAAAATTCTTCTTTCCAGCCGATTGGGGTGACGGGCATTTCATCGGTGTTGTGCGCGTTCTCGATCGCGTTTGCCAACAAGCTGGGCTTGAGGACGTCACGCCTCACACGTTGCGCCATACCTTTGCGAGCTTGCCGGTGAGCTTGGCTTTTCTGAACTGACGATCGCGGCGCTGCTCGGGCACTCCGCGCGCGGCGTTACACAGCGCTACGTTCATATCGACGAGGCGCTTCGAATGACTGCCGACCGCGTGGCCGATGAAATCGACGATTTGCTGGAAGGCCGGGCGACTCCGCCGCGTCAACGCGCCCGCCGAGGCCAAGCCCCGCCCGATCATCGATCCACCGAGTGACGCGTATTGCCAAATGGCATTAACAATCTTATGTTGAGCAGATTGGCAGGAGATAATAATGTCGACGGCAAATCTGATTGAGACGCGGGCAAGGGACTTTGTCCCCTCGCCATTGACCGACGAGGAAGGCGGGGCGCTGTTTCGTGCGGCGATCAATCTTTTCCGCCTTTGGGAAATCACCGATGAAAACGCCGCGACCTTGCTCGATCTGCCGGTGCGCACCTATCGTCGGTGGAAGGCCGACGGGCCAGGTCGCCTCGACCGTGACACCAAGACACGCCTTTCGAACATCATCGGTATCCATAAGGCGCTTCGCATCATCTTCTTAGAACCGCAGCGCGGCTATGCCTGGATCAAGGCGCCCAACGACCGATTCAACGACGCGTCCGCGCTCGACGTCATGCTCGGCGGCGATCTGACCGATCTGATGCGCGTGCGGCGATATCTGGACGCCGAGCGCGGCGGCTGGTGATGGATCCTTCTGACATTCCAGTCTCCCATATAGACTGGCCCGACGCGCGGCGGATCATCCGCAGCCTCTATCCACCGATCGACCTGTTTGAGGATATCGCAGATCCCGCCGATTGGCCGCTTTTGATCTCGGCCGAACAAAAGACCAATCCACGCCTGATGGAAACGATCGGCAATCTCGATCTCGTCGCGCCCGAGCACCGCGTCAGCGGCCCCGGCGCCAGCTATCTGATGGCGCCGTTTACGCACGTAACGACTGATAGGCCCAGCCGCTTTTCTGACGGTACGTTTGGCGTGCTTTACGCTGGCGACCGGTTCGAGGTCGCATTGTTTGAGACCATCCATCACCATGCGCGCTTCATGGCCCGAACTCGTGAAGCTGCTGGTTGGACGTCGCAGTTCCGGGAAATTTTGTTGGCCGTGACGGCGGATCTCCATGATTTTCGATCAGGCGAACCGACATATCATGTCGCCCTCGACCCAGATGACTATAGTCAAAGCCAGCGGATCGCAGGCAGGCTACGTCAGGCCCGCTCGAATGGTATCGTCTATCCAAGCGTACGGTGCGACGGCGGAAAATGCGTGGGTTTGTTCCGGCCTAACGCAGCAGCAAGCGCTCATCAGGGCCGTCATCTCGACTACCACTGGGACGGCAATCGCGTGGACTTTTATCGCGATGCAGGGAGTGGCGACGTGTACAGCCTCGATGTTTCGTGAGCGCGCTGTCGCCGACAGGCTGGGCGCGCCTTCCAGGCAAAGTAGCCGCTCGGGTTGACGCTGAGGACCTTGCAAAGACGCTGGACGAGGAACTCCTTCTTCGCCTCATCGATGAGATGGAACATCATCGACTTCCCTCCTTGGCGAAAAAAGTCGCGGCCCTCTTCAGAATTTCGCGTTCCTGGCGAAGGACCCCGTTCTCGCGCCGCAGCCGCTTCAGCTCGGCCGCCAGGTCCTCTCCTGCCGCTCGGGAGGCGGTGCTTCCAGATCACGCTCCCGGCCGTTCGCCCAGCCAGCGGCGCTGCGTCGACAGCCCGACGCAGAGATCCTCGGTGATCTCGCGCTGCGTACGCCCGCTCGTCTCGACCAGACGCACAGCCTCCACCTCGAATTCCTTCCCGAACCGGCGAGTGACTTGCCCATGAAATGCTCCTCTTTCCTTCAGAAGAGCTCTCCACTTTATCGAGGCGAGTCCAGGTTGCTCGGCGACAAAGCCGCGATGATCGCCTTCTGGATGGGCTCGTCCTGCGCCGCGACAGCGGCGGTTAGCGACAACAGGCGTTGTCGTGTCTCGTAGAGCTGATCGGCCAAGGTCAACACCACCCGCAGGGTCTCCGCGTCGATCTCGAGGTCGTAATGCAGCGCGCAGATGAAGCGGATCCGGGCGCATTCCATGTCCGAAAAGGCGAGCGTCCCGGCATCCGGCTCCGCCGCGACGAGCTCATCGCGGAGCCAAGCCTCGAGATCGTTTCGCCGCAGCGCCGAGATGGCCGCGACAAGCGCGTCGATACCCGTCATGTCAGCATCTCCTTGCGCGGGGCCAGCCGGGTCTTTGGCTCCCATGTCTCCAGAAACGCGACCAGTTCGGGCTCCTCGGCCGCGGGAAGGACGATTTTGAGGGTGATCAGCTGAT
>NZ_JAZHLJ010000153.1:0-3916 GCF_036549495.1 Aurantimonas sp. C2-5-R2 | reverse complement strand
TCCCAGGCCATCTCGATTCCCCATCGTCTCGACAACGTAGGGGAATCACAACCTGCTGATATCGCTCAACTCCTTTTCGCTCAGGCTCTGAAGGTTGCACCCGCCCGCCGATCAACGCGCCGCCTGATCGGCCCCGTCACCCAACTCCGGCCATAGCTCTGGCGAGTGCCGCCGCGGGCTTATGGGCCGTGGGAGCGGGTCGTTTCCCTACTCACCGAAGGCCTCGTCGCCGCCGGAGCGGATGTGACGCTGTTCGCTACCGCCGACTCCTGCACAAGCGCCCGTCTCAGCGCCGTGGTGCCCTCGCCTTACGAGGAAACGCCGGGGCTGGATGTGAAGGTGTGGGAGGGACTGCATCTGGCGAACGCCTTTGGCCAGGCGGCAAGCTTCGACCTGATCCACAATCACTACGACTTTCTTCCGCTGACCTATGCGAGCCTGGTCGACACCCCCACGATTTCCACCATCCACGGCTTCTCGAGCGATCGTATCTTGCCAGTCTACCGTGCCTTCAACGGGCTGGCGGCGTATGTGAGCATTTCGGATGCCGACCGGCACCCGGACCTCACCTATCTCGCGACGATCCATCACGGTCTTGATTTCGGGGAGTTCACCTTCCGCGACTTGCCGGGCGACTACCTATTGTTCTTCGGTCGCATTCATCCGGACAAAGGCGCGGCGGACGCCATCCGGGTCGCCCGCGCGACCAACCGACCTCTCGTGCTGGCCGGCATCGTTCAGGACCAGGGGTATTTCGAGCGCGAGATCGAGCCGCACCTTGGCGAGCGGGTCCGCTATGTCGGCCCGGTCGGCCCGGAGGAGCGGGACGCGTTGCTGGGCGGAGCGCTGGGCCTGCTCCACCTCATCCATTTCGACGAGCCGTTCGGGCTGTCCGTCGTTGAAGCCATGGCGTGCGGGACGCCGGTGATCGCCTATCGGCGCGGCAGCATGGCGGAGGTGATCGCACCCGGTGAGAGCGGCGTTCTCGTGCCGGACGAGGCCGCCGCTGCCGAAGCCGTTGGATTGCTTCACACGTTCAACCGCTGGACCGTGCGCGCTCATGCGGAGAGGTTTTCAGTCGCTCGCATGGTGGAGGCTTACCTGCACGCCTATCGCGCTGTTCTAGAGCGTCAGGCAATTAATACCAGCGGGCGCTGATCAGAACCTGTGTGCCCAGTCACGCATTCCGATGGAGATAATTTTCCAGGGCTGATCGACAAGCTTGTTCCATGCGGCACAGCAGTGATCGACGATGTCGTCGTAATCGAGGAAGATGCGGTTCGACAGCCAGTTGTCGCGCATGAACTGCCAGATGTTTTCGACCGGGTTCAATTCGGGCGCCTTCGAGGGCAGAAAGAGGAGGGTGATGTTGGCCGGCACCTTCAGCTTCGGCGTCGTATGCCATCCTGCCTGGTCGAGGATGAGGACGGCGTGGGCGCCGGGATCGACGGCTTGCGCGATCTCTTTCAGATGTTCGTTCATCGCGCTGGTATCGCAGTAGGGCAGGACGAGGCCAGCGCCCTTGCCCTTCTTGGGACAGATGGCTCCGAAGATATAGGCCCATTTGGTGCGCTGATCGCTCGGAGCCGAGGG
Organism: Aurantimonas sp. C2-5-R2; assembly: GCF_036549495.1. Classification (NCBI taxonomy): domain Bacteria; kingdom Pseudomonadati; phylum Pseudomonadota; class Alphaproteobacteria; order Hyphomicrobiales; family Aurantimonadaceae; genus Aurantimonas; species Aurantimonas sp. C2-5-R2. The sequence continues at coordinate 2,323 of NZ_JAZHLJ010000153.1, read as the reverse complement.
ACGCGTGCCGCGCCGAGCCCATCGCCGTGTGATTTTGTTTTTCTGGCCTACACGCGCCTCGTCGGCCCACCCGAGTTCGATCTCGGTGCCCTGTGGGAGGCCCGCCTGGATCGCTGCCAGTTCCGCCGGGAAGCTTTTTTAAAATCTTCCACTTCGAACTCGTTCTGGGCGTGGTGGCGCGGGCGCGCCGACAGCTTGGCAAAGCCCATGGCCCTCAGCTCGCGGCCGACGGTCGTCTCGTCAACCTCGATGCGGAATTCTTCGAAAAGCCAGCGCGCCAGATCTTTACGCCGCCAGCGAACAACGCCGTGGATCGCCGGGATGGGGCCACGGTCGACCACATCGGCCAAGGCCCGGCGCTGGGCTTCGTTCAGCTTCGGGCGGTTGCCCGGCGCCTTGCCGGTGATAAGGCCGGCAGGGCCGTGGGCATTGAAGCGCAAGACCCAGTCACGGATGATCTGCAAGGTGACGCCGCCGATCCGGGCCGCGTCGCTGCGCGAGCCGCCATCGTATATCTCGGACACCGCCAGCAGGCGCCTGGTCTGGGCTGCATCTTTCGTGGCCTTCGCCGTTTTCCTCAGCGTTGGCCCGTCAAAATCCGTGCAAAGCGGGACGGGTATCGACATGGCAAACCTCCATTTGCCATGATTGATTCAGACTTTCCTCGCTTTAAGAATCCCCAACGAGTCCGCCTTCGCTCCCGCTGGATTAATCTGCAACATAGCCAGCGGCCTTGAGGTAGTTCCAACATTCTTCGGGCTCGAACAGGTCGCAGATGTTGCCGACTGCACGCCAGAGATCGTCGAGGGTTCGCGCGGCGGCTTTCCTCAAGAGCGCTTTGAGCTTTGCGAACGCCATCTCGATGGGGTTCACGTATCTTTGCTCTGTCGCGGAAAGCGGCGCAGGCCTGTGGCGCATCACTGGAAATTCCAGGCAAGTGGAGGCCGTACCATTCAGATTACATCCGTAGATCCACCAAGAATTTCACCAAGCGGCACTGATTTTGCGTTCTTTTCGGGCCGCGCTACATGAAGCTCCGCGAGATACCATCCGTCCGCCTCCGCACCCGTGGCGTCGATCCCCAGTCGATGGAGATTATCGAGCACGTGCCGCCGCTCGTTGGCGGAAGCGAAGCGCCGCTGTCGGAACAGGCCATCCACCTTTTCCGTAACATAGCCATGCCTGCGCAGCATTTCCTCCGAAGCAGAGAAATCGAACATGCGCAGTACGAAATGCGCCATCCAAGGATTGCTGCGGTAGCTCGATTTTAGCAGCCGTTCCAGCGTCGTTTCCGTCACGTAGCCGATGCAGCCGGTCGAAATAATGAGATCGGCGTTTTCGATCGTCGCAGCGTCTTCCGGCGTCGGATCCCGTGTCTCCAGATCCGTTGAAATACCAGCGTCCAGGATTCCCATATCGATCGCATAGGACAACGCGCGATCGGCCGGGTCGATGCCGATCATCGTGAGCGCCGGGTCCGCTGGTTCAGCGTAGAAATTGCGGTCCCTGACGAGACGCGCCTCGCTATCGGATGGTTCCACCGCTGCGTAATGTCGATAGAGATCGTCCATGGAAAGGTGGTGCTTGAGAAGCGCGCCGTTGATCCCGTAGGAGCAACCAATATCCACCACTTTTGCTGCTTCGGATCCGGTGGCGCGTCGTCTCGCCTCGATCAAGCGTTGAAATCGTGGCTTGGCCTCCTGCGGTATTTGGTAATCGAGTGAAGATAATCGTAAGAAATAATCGGTCGGCTCCCGCATGTTGTAAATATCATTCATATTTACTTTTCCGACTTTATCATAATCAGATTTATCTGTTACAACAGTATGGGTTTTCAAGGGTAAGTTCTCAATCCTTTATCGCGCCCGGAGCGGAGCGAAATATTCCAAATGACATATTTTATTATATCACAACTTCACCAAAGATTGAACCCAGCGGGCCGCAATGCCTCCAGAGGGCGCGCAACCTGGACGAAGCAGGACTTGGCGACCGTACGCGTTCATATCGGCACAATGGCAGGTTGGTCATCCCGGCCCTGGTTGACCTCGCCAGCCGGTCGAGGATGTCACCCTTGCGCAATTGACCGAGCAGCCGCTCGAGTTCGGGACGGCGCCGGCACGCGCCTGACACCTTTTCCTCAAAGCGCATCTCGCACGCCGCTTGCGACAGGTGTTGACGCTGGAGGCCCAGGGTCTGGTCACCGGTCGAGACGCGAGCATAGCCGAGTTTCATACCGTGCCTATCCGCTTGACGCCCATACCCACTAGATCTAGGGTCGGAGCGGATGGGGGGCGGCCATGGACATTCTTGACTGAGAGGATCT
>NZ_JAZHLJ010000152.1:0-4118 GCF_036549495.1 Aurantimonas sp. C2-5-R2 | reverse complement strand
TCGCAGCGAATAGCCGCTTCCGGCGCACGTGACCGCGATACCGCCGCGCGGCCATTGAAACGCCTCGATGCGAGCTCGCATGACATCGGCCCAGGCATCGTGAATCCTTTCGCCAGCAGCCGGATTCCCCATGGGACTCTGAATCGGACTCGCGCAGCGCCGCCAATTTCAGACCCGGGCATAGGCGCTCAGCGGCCATCCGCATAAGTGCCGCCGCAGCTTCGGAACGCGGTGACAATCGCCCCGCCTTCCGCTAGTCAGGGGCAATCTCTGGGCGCAACTTTGCGTCACCCGGAAATCGCTGATCGAAGGCATCGCGAGAGGTGCAGGAAAATAGTGCAGAATGAATGCTGTAGAAATTGAAGAGGCAGTATCGGAACTGGCAAGTCAGCCCTTTCATCGGGCCGAGTTTGCGTATCAATTTCTGGCAGCTTTCGGTAACAAAGACACCACCATAAAGCGCCTTCGCGCGGCAGGTGGCTCCAATGCCTCCGATGTCGCTGGCGGCATTCTTCAGCGCAGCAACATTCACTTGGCAACGTGCATGGTGGGTGAGGTCGATGCGACCTTGAAGGCGTTGCGCGACAGTCCGAAAACAGCATCAGCCAAAGCCAAGTTCATCCTCGCCACCGACGGCGAGACGCTACAGGCGGAGGACGTCACCAGCGACGATCCGCCCATCGCGTGTGAGTATGCCAAGTTCGCCGATCACTTCGGATTCTTCCTGCCACTGGCAGGCATCACCACCGTCAAGCAAATCCGCGAAAGCTCATTCGACATTCGGGCGACGGGACGGCTCAACAAGCTCTATGTCGAGTTGCTGAAAGACAATCCCGAGTGGGCGACCGCCGAGCGCCGCCCCGACATGAACCATTTCATGGCGCGGCTGATCTTCTGCTTCTTCGCGGAGGACACCGACATCTTCAACGGCACCGGCCTGTTCACCGCGACGACCGACCAGATGAGCGAGCGGGATTCGTCGAATACCCATACGGTCATTAGCGAGATGTTCCGCGCGATGAACACCAAGATCACGGATCGCGCGGGAGCGGAATTGCCGCGTTGGGCCGACGTGTTCCCCTACGTGAATGGCGGGCTTTTTTCGGGCAGCAAGGAGGTTCCGCGTTTCAGCAAGATTGCACGATCCTATTTGATCAACATCGGCAGCCTCGATTGGAAAAAGATCAACCCCGACATTTTCGGCAGCATGATTCAGGCCGTTGCCGACGATGAGGAGCGCGGCGCACTCGGGATGCACTATACGAGTGTGCCGAACATCCTGAAGGTTCTGAATCCGCTGTTCCTCGATAACCTGCGCGCGCAGTTGGAGGAGGCCGGCGACAACGGACGCAAGCTGCTAAACCTGCGCAACCGCATGGCGAAAATTCGCGTTTTCGATCCGGCCTGTGGCAGCGGCAATTTTCTTGTGATCGCCTACAAGGAAATGCGCGCCATTGAGGCGGTGATCAATGCGCGGCGCGGGGAGGAAGAGCGGCGCAGCGACATTCCGCTCACCAATTTTCGCGGAATCGAGCTGCGTGATTTCCCGGCGGAGATTGCGCGCTTGGCGCTGATAATCGCCGAGTATCAGTGCGACGTGACCTTTCGCGGGCAGAAGGAGGCACTGGCCGAACTTCTCCCGCTCAACGCGCAAAACTGGATCACCTGTGGCAATGCGCTGCGGCTCGACTGGCTGGGCATCTGCCCGCCGACCGGCACGGGCGTGAAGCTGCACGGCGATGATTTGTTCAACTCCCCGCTCGATCAGGCGCGGATCGACTTCGAGAATGAGGGTGGGGAAACCTATATCTGCGGGAACCCGCCCTATCTGGGATCGACTTGGCAAACGAACGAGCAGAAGGCCGAGCTTGAGACGATCTTTGGTCATCGCAGTAATGGCTGGAAGTCACTCGATTACGTTTCAGGATGGTTCATGAAGGCTGCGGACTTCGGAACGAAGACCAATTCCGCCGCAGCATTCGTGTCAACCAACAGCATTTGCCAAGGCCAACAGGTGCCGATCCTTTGGCCTCTCATCCTTGCCACCGGTCATGAAATCGGATTCGCCCATGTGAATTTCAAATGGGCAAACCTAGCCAGCTATAATGCTGGTGTTACCGTTGTGATCGTGGGCATTTCGCGGTCGGCGGGCAAGAATAGGCGGGTTTTTGCCAGCACCGGTGTTGAAGAGGTGGAGGTACGAGAGGGAGAAAACATAAACCCGTATCTCCTCCTCGCCCCGAACATAATTGTTCAAAAGGAAAGCAAACCAGTTCACGGCGTGAACGAGATGACCTTTGGCAGCAAGCCGGTCGATGGCGGAAATCTCCTGTTGTCTCGCGGAGAGGTCGCCGCGCTTCAGTTCGATGATTGTGAATCTGAGAGATTTGTTCGCCCCGTATATGGGTCCGATGAATTCATTGGCGGGAGGCTTAAATACTGCCTTTGGATCAAAGATGAAGACGCCCAGACAGCTGCAACATACCCAAGAATTGCCGAGCGACTTGAAGCCGTTCGAAAAATGCGACTGGAAAGCACCAAGCAGGCGACCCGAGTTGGTGCCCAATGGCCGCATCGCTTTGATGAACGTCGGCAGTCGGGTGATGAAGCTATAATTGCTGTGGCCGCGATCAGCTCGGAGAACAGAGATTATTTGCCCTGTGGCGTCCTTCCCGCAGGCTCTATCATCACAAACAAGTGCTTTGCCCTCTTCGACGCTCCGCTTTGGAACATGGCGTTGGTTGCCTCCCGCCTGCATTGGGTGAGAGCGGCGGTGCAAAATTAGTCCACGGTAGCGGCGGGATTGTCCCGCTTCGGGCGGCGTAAAAGTCGGCCACCTATTTTCCTTCTGCAACGTATGCAGGAGGGTTGAGGGATCTATACCGTGGAACTTTATCTGAAGGTCCGTCTGGCTTGCTCGGATGGAATGAGCCGGCGTCAGGCAGCAAAGCATTTCAACATATCGCGCGACAGCGTGGCCAAGATGATGTCGTATTCGACGCCTCCGGGCTACCAGCGTCAATCACCGATCCGGCGGCCCAAGCTGGACGCGTTTATTTCGACGATCGATCACTGGCTTGATGAGGACAGACAAGTGCCGCGCAAGCAGCGCCATACGGCCAAGCGGGTGTTTGACCGTCTTCGGGACGAGCGCGGTTTCACCGGCGGCTATACGATCATCAAGGACTACATGCGCGAGCGCGAGCAACGTCGCCAGGAGGTGTTCGTGCCTCTGTCCCATGCGCCGGGGCATGGGCAAGCCGATTTCGGCGAGGCGATGGTGGTGATCGGCGGCGTGGAGCGGAAGGCGCACTTCTTCGTGCTTGATCTGCCTCACAGCGACGGCTGCTATGTTCGGGCCTATCCGGCGGCCGTGTCGGAGGCCTGGGTCGATGGCCACGTCCATGCGTTCGCTTTCTTCGGGGCCGTGCCGCAATCGATCGTCTACGACAATGATCGCTGCCTGGTGGCGAAGATCCTGCCCGACGGCACGCGCAAGCGCGCCACGCTGTTCAGCGGGTTTCTGTCCCACTACCTGATCCGGGATCGCTACGGCCGCCCTGGCAAGGGGAACGACAAGGGAAGCGTCGAGGGGCTTGTCGGCTATGCCCGGCGCAACTTCATGGTGCCGATCCCAGAGTTTGCGACGTGGGAAGCGTTCAACACCTGGCTGGAGGAGCAATGCCGCAAGCGCCAGCGAGACAGGCTGCGCGGCGAGAGCGAGACGATCGGGGAACGGCTGGTGCGCGATCTGGCCGCCATGCGCGCGTTACCGGCGTCGCCCTTCGATGCCTGTGACCAGGCCAGCGCCAAGGTAACGGCCCAGTCGCTTGTGCGCTACAAGACCAACGACTATTCCGTCCCGGTCGCCTATGGCCATCAGGATGTATGGGTGCGCGGCTACGTCGATGAGGTGGTGATCGGTTGCCGTGGCGAGATCATCGCCCGCCATCCCCGGAGTTGGGAGCGGGAAGACGTCGTCTTCGATCCTGTGCATTACCTGCCGCTGATCGAGCGGAAGATCAATGCTTGCCTATCCGGTTGTTACCCACGCCCACTAAATGTGGGGTGCGCCCATTCCCCGGAGTAAAGCCCGTCAAAGGTCGGCGCAGCTGCCT
>NZ_JAZHLJ010000151.1:0-4119 GCF_036549495.1 Aurantimonas sp. C2-5-R2 | reverse complement strand
TGCATATTGCAAATACCTATTAACGGCAGGCTCGGACAGCCGAAGCCTTGAGGGGGTGGATGTGATGAGCCGACATGTGGAAGCGATCGACGCCGAAACATCCGATACAAGCCGGAAACGACCGGTCCCGAGGGCGCAAGGGGTCATCGCGCTCTCGCTGGCTATCGTTGCCAGCGTGTTCGCCTTCTTCCTCGCCTGGCCGTGGTGGTGGGATTTCAGCTACTGGGCGGAATCGCGGATCATGTGGGTGATCTATTTCGCAACGGGTTTCGTGCTGGCGATCTACGTCTTCTATGCGTTCTTCGGCAGCCTGCGCACGCTTTTCGAGCATGACGCCATCGAGCGCGCCGAACTTGTCGAACAGGCGGAGCCCGATGACACAGAGGGCCAGTCATGAGTTGCCGTCCAGGTCAACCCTGTCAAGAAGGCAAGAAGCGGCGCACCGCACTTGGCGTGCTTGGGCTGATGGCGCTGATCTTCGTTGCGCTGTCGTTCATGTCTTTCCTCGATTCCCGCGGCCAAGTGGTGCCGACGGGGGTCGAATATGCGGGCCATGATGCTGTCGAGGGCAAGCGGGTCTTCCAAGCCTATAACTGCATGGGGTGTCATACGATCGTCGGCAATGGTGCCTATCTTGGGCCGGATCTGACCAAACTCTATGGCGATGTCGGGCCTGCCTGGCTGGAGGCGTTTCTGCCCTCGGCAGGCAGCTGGCCGACGCAGACGGCAGTGCAGGTTCAGTTGCAGAAATCTGCCGTCGTCACTGAAGCGGACGTCAACTCGATCGACGCCTATTTCGACAAGTATCCCGCTGCTGTGGAACGGGTCAATCGGCGCAGCGGCCATGCCACGATCATGCCCAACCTGCCGTTTCGCGCGGGCGAGGTCGCCCAGTTGATCGCTTTCCTGAAATACACGTCGCAGATGGATACCGAGGGCTGGCCACCGATCCCACAGATCGTCGGGCTAACTTTCCCGCAGGCGACGCAGATGCCGGCGGAGGCGGTTGCAACCGCAGTAGCAGCACCGCCCGAGGGTAGCATTGCAGCCGCCTTGGGCGATCCGGTCGACCTTGGTGCCCAACTTGTCGAGGATAACGGCTGTACCGCCTGCCATTCCGCCGGAACCGAGAAACTCGTCGGCCCGGCCTGGGGCGGGCTTTACGGAGGTGAGGCGGAGCTTGCCGATGGGTCGACGGTAAAGGTCGACGACGCCTATCTGACCGAGGCCATCATGAACCCGGACGCGCAGGTCGCCGCAGGCTTCCACGCCGGCGTCATGCCATCGTATGTCGACATTCTGGAGGCCGATCAGGTCGCAGCCATTGTCGCCTATATCCGCAGTCTCGGAGGAGAGGGACAATGATCCGGATCGAATACCAGACCCAAAGGCTGAGCCTGCGTTTTTTTCTGGTAATGCTTGTGCTGTTCCTGTTTCAGACCGCATTCGGCCTGCTTCTGGCGGCGCAGCACATCGATCCGACACTGCTCTCGGGGGTATTCAATTTCAACATCGTCCGGGCCGAACATACCAATCTCGGCATTCTGTGGATCCTCACCGGCTTTATCGGCACGATTCTGTTCATCGGGCCGCTGCTGTCGAAACGTGAACTGGCCGCGCCTTGGCTGATCAAATTCTTGTTCTATGCACTACTGGCCGTCGTAGTCTGGAACGTCCTGACGCAGTTTCTGGCGCAACAGGGGATCGCCGGCTGGTGGCTGGGGCAGCCCTGGCTGCAGGAGGGACTGGAGTATCTCGAGGCCGGTCGCGTCGCCGATATTGTGATCCTGATTGGCTTCGCAATCCTGTGCTATGTGGTCCTGCGCACTTTCCCGCCAATGTCCCAGTGGAACGAGATTCACTGGGGGCTGGGACTTGGCGTGCTGGCACTGACCGCTGTTTGGGTGTTCGGGCTGTTCTTCATCGGGCGGCTGGACCTGCAGGAATATTTCCGCTGGTACGTCGTGCACTACTGGGTCGAGGGAGTCTGGGAGGTCATCCATATCAGCCTGGTCGGCTTCCTCGTGGTGTTGATGTTCAACGCCAGCGTGAAGACCGTGGGCTACGCGGTCTTCTGGGGCATTTCGTTGGTCTGGCTCTCGGGGCTTCTGGGCAACGCGCATCATTATTTCTGGATAGGCACGCCGGAGTTTTGGCAATTCTGGGGCTCGCTGTTCAGCGCGCTCGAACCATTGCCTCTGATCTTCTGCTTCTGGCACATCTATCTCGACGCTCATCACGACCGCAAACCTATCGCTAATATGCCTGCGTTCGCCTTCCTTCTAGGCTCGGTGGTGCTGGAGCAGGTAGGGGCGGGGATCCTCGGCTTCACCATGACCTTCGCGCTGACCAACGTGTGGTCGCACGGCACCTGGGTGACGCTGAGCCACGCGCATCTGGCGCTCTTCGGCACATTCGGCATGCTGGGGCTGTCGGCAGCCTACTATGCGGTGCCGCTGATGCGCGGCATCCGGGATTTCGACCAGCGTCTTGGCAAGCTGGCCTTCTGGCTCATCTTCACCGGCATGCTTGGCCTGGCCTTCGCCTTCGCCATCGGCGGCACGATCCAGGTCTATGTCTACCGCACGCTTGGCCTTGACTGGTTTGGAGGCGACGTCTCGCCTGCGATGCAGATCGCCAAGCTGCAGGTGCCGGTCTTCGGGCTGGTGTTTACCATTGGCGTCGGGCTTCTGGTCTTCGACCTGCTCACGCTCGGCTATCGCGCACGGGTCGCTACGACGCCTGCGGCGCGCGGCTTCGAGACAGCAGACGCCTATGATGGCCCGGCGCACGCTGTCATGCCAGGCTGGAAGCGATTGCTGACCGGCTGGGAAGCCGGGCTGTGGCTCTTGGGAATGTGGGTTTTCGGCGCGGTAATCACGCTGGGGCTTCTGAGCTTCAACCTTTCCAGCGTGCGCGATGGCAGCCCGTTCTTCCCGTACCTGATGGCCGGCGTCGGCTATCCGGGGCTGTTTCTGGTGACGCTGCTCTTCGTCTGGCGGTTCCTCAGTTCGCTCGCCGCCCGGAATGTCGAGCCGCTTGCCGTCTACACCAGCGCAACGTTCGCGGCCGAACCGGCGGAGTGAGCCCACGTCAGGTCGACGGAATCGAAAAGCGGGGCACCAACGCCACAGGGCCCCACACCCGCACACCTTTCAACTCAATCAAATCATCTACACAAGGCGAAGAACATGACCGAGACCACCCAGCCCCTGCACGACCAGAATGTCGGCGAGATCGCCGCGCAACTTCCCGGCGCCACCGGTGTCTTCCGCCGGTTTGGAATCGAATTCTGCTGCCACGGCGACGTTTCGCTGACCGAGGCGGCGTACCAGCGCAAGCTCAATATTATCGAACTTGAAACAGCGCTGCAGGCGCTCGACCCCGCAGCCGCACCGCAGGCGCCGCGGGAAACCACCGCGCTGATCGATCACATCCAGACCCGCTATCACGAGGTCCACCGACGCCAGATTCCCGAACTGATCGAACTGTCGCGCAAGGTCGAGGCGGTTCATGCCGCCCACCCGAACGCGCCGGAAGGGCTGGCCGACGCCTTGCAACTGATCATGGGCGAATTGGAAGTGCACATGAAGAAGGAGGAGTTGATCCTGTTTCCAGCCATGCGTAGACAGGCTGCGGGACAATTGGATGCGCCGATCACCGAGATGCGCCACGATCACGATGCTCACGGCGCCTTTCTGGAGCGGGTGGCGCAGATAACTGACGACTATACCTTGCCGGACGGCGCTNTGGATGCGCCGATCACCGAGATGCGCCACGATCACGATGCTCACGGCGCCTTTCTGGAGCGGGTGGCGCAGATAACTGACGACTATACCTTGCCGGACGGCGCTTGCCGGTCGTGGCAGGCGCTTTACGCCGGAGCGGCGCAACTCAAGGATGATCTGATGGAACATATCCACCTTGAGAACAACGTGCTGTTCCCGCGATTCGAGGCGAGCGCATGACATTGTAGCTGGCCTTGTGCCGTCCTCCGACTGATAGCGCCCTGGACTTGCCCCGATTTGGTGGCTCTTGCGCATGTTGTGTGGTCTTGAGGCGTGGCGACTCTTTCTAACACCGCAGATGATGCGGTGGAGGAAGCATGCCTCAAATATC
>NZ_JAZHLJ010000150.1:0-4155 GCF_036549495.1 Aurantimonas sp. C2-5-R2 | reverse complement strand
ATTCCGCGGAACTTGCGGCCGAGGGCTATGCCGATTTCGACCCCGAAGCCTACCGGCAGGGTCATCTCACCCCGGTGATCTTCGGCAGCGCGCTGCAGAACTTCGCCGTCGACCAATTGATGGATCTGATCGCCGAGCACGCGCCCTCGCCGCGCCCGCAGCCGTCCGACAAGGGTCCGATCGATCCGGACGGCGACAAGGTCTCCGGCTTCGTCTTCAAGGTCCAGGCGAACATGGACCCCAAGCACCGCGACCGTGTCGCCTTCGTGCGGTTCTGCTCTGGTCATTTCAAGCGCGGCATGAAGCTCGACCACGTGCGCTCCGGCAAGCCGATTGCCGTGTCGAACCCGATCTATTTCTTCGCGCAGGAGCGCGCCCGCACCGAGGAAGCCTTCGCCGGCGACGTCATCGGCATTCCCAATCACGGAACCTTGCGCGTTGGCGATACCTTGACCCAGGGCGAGGCGTTCCGCTTCACCGGCTTGCCGGCCTTCGCACCGGAGNGAAGCCTTCGCCGGCGACGTCATCGGCATTCCCAATCACGGAACCTTGCGCGTTGGCGATACCTTGACCCAGGGCGAGGCGTTCCGCTTCACCGGCTTGCCGGCCTTCGCACCGGAGGTGCTGCGGCGCGTTCGTCTTGAGGACACGTCGAAGGTCAAGCAGCTGCGGCGCGCGCTGGAGGATTTGGCGGAGGAGGGGCTGGTCCAGGTGTTCCGGCCGATGATCGGTTCGAGCTGGATCGTCGGCGTTGTCGGCCCGCTCCAGCTCGACGTCCTGTCCTCGCGCATCGCGGCGGAATACAAGACGGAGGTCGCCTTCGAACCGGTGCCCTTCGGCACGGCCCGGTGGATTCGCTCGGAGAACGACGCGAAACTACAGACCTTCATTCGCGAAAACCCCATGAACGTCGTCCGCGATCGGGACGAACGGCCAGTTTATCTGTGCCGGGACGAGTGGGACCTGCGCTACATCATGGACCGCAACAAGGACATCGTCTTCGACGGGACGCGTGAGATCGTCGGAATGTGAAGGCGGTCGCCATGCCGCTCAAACGGGTAGGGAATCCGTGACCAACGATGAACCAAGGGAAAATCTCTCGTCCCCATCGAGAGCCTTTTCCATCTTGTCACACGACGCAGAGCGCTTTCGCGGTCACCTGGATGGAACGGCACTGAGCCTAAATGGCGAACTGTTCAGCGAGCTGGCGTTGAGAAAGATCGGCCCCTTGTTCGAACAGGAGGACAGCTTCGCGAGAGGTGTCGCCCCTGACCGTAATCTCGACCACGTCGCTGTATTCCGCGAAGTCGGCGGTAGCAGCCAGCATGCGACTTTCGCTGGACGTCTTGCAAGTGATGACATCCGTCTCCGGCAACATTGCGCCACGCCAGCGCCGGGGCCTGTAGGGGGCAATCGGCGTAAGGGCCATCAGCCCCGAGTCGAGTGGCAGAATGGGGCCGTGGACGGAGAAATTGTAGGCGGTGCTACCGGCCGGCGTGGCGACGAGAACGCCGTCGCCGATCAGTTCCGGCAGCCGAAGCTTCCCGTTCACCCAGATCTCGATCCCGGACATCTGCATGGATTGCCGCGCAAGAGTGACCTCGTTGTAGGCGAAAACCTCGTGCACGGCGCCGCTGCCAAGGGTGCACCGCATGTGCAACGGTCGAATGACCGCCGGGCGCGAAGCGCGCAGGACGGGCTCGATATCGCCTTCGCGGAAACCATTCGTGAGAAAATCCGAACTGCCGTCGCTCATGGGAAAGATGGGTATCTGAAGTCCGGCCCATCGATGCAGCCCCCGAACAACGCCGGAGTTGCCTGTTCGCAGAACGATGAATTCGACATCGGCAGCGTCGGCAGCGGTGAACTCGGCGGCGGAAATCCAGCCCGGTCGGTGAGAAGCGCTTTCGTCGGCCAAATAGAGGATGTTCATGATGAAATAGCTCTGCCGCCTTCATTCAATGCGACCGCTAGAGGCAAACCGTGACCGCGCCTGATCTCGTCACTCTCGGCAAAGTGGTCCAAAACCATGTCCGGGAGAAATGGTCACTGCCGCCCGCATGGCCAGAAGTCGCCGCGGAAGTCATACCAGACGATCTGCGAAAGCGGATTTCCTATCTCGGTATAGACGACTTTCGGCTGCTGGAGGTCAGGCCGGAACAGGTTCCCGAAAAACTCCGCCAGCTCGAAGAGGACTCCGCACGCGAGGATGCCGGTATTGGCGACCCGTCCGGATCGGCCAGACCGACAAGCATCGGCGATCTGGCATGGTTCCGCCGTCCTCGGCAGGCATGAGCCTGACTTCACCGTCGCCGGGGCTACACAGGTCACGACAGCGTTGCTAGATATGCGATAGGCAGCGGTCATGCGACCGACGCCATCCGCATTTTCATCAAGATGCGCGGAACTGCTGCGACCTGTTCGAGTCGATCCTGTGAGATCGATGAGGAACGGCCACGGCTCCGGGAAGCGGATTTCCCGGCTACGGTGCCACCTTCACGCCGCCCGAGCGCCCGCTCCGACGGCTCTCGTTTCAGGTCATCATCGACCGAGACGGAGGCGCCTTTCAATATTTCCATAGTCCGATCGACGTTCTCGCCGCGGCGGCTACACCCCGGTCACGAGAGCCGGAAGCGACTGCCTGGACGAACACTTCCGAACATTCCCAGTCATTTCAAACGCCACCATTTTCATCGACAGGACGAATAATGAAACGGATCGACAAGACCCACGGAATGCACCGCATCGTCGCCGGCAGGGAGAACGGCACCGCGATGGCAATCGCCTATCTTGGGCGCCGCAGGGTGGAAGGTGCCATCGCCGAAAGCCCCGAGGAGGCCGCCGAAATCCTCTGCTCGCTGCTTGATCGCATGCGGGAGGAGCGACACGGTGCCCGTCGGGACGGGATCCCCCTGGAAGAGGAATTCGCCGACGCCATTCTGGCTCTCCAGTCGCGGTTGGGCGAGGTCGAGACAGCAATCCTGGAAGCGTTTTCACGATTTCCGGAGAAGGTCTGGGCCGATGGAGATCTTGCTGCCTATGCCGGATGCAGCGAAGACGATGCAGAACGGGCTCTTCAGAAGCTCGGGCGCGATCTTTCCCGCATGCTTGATTTCAAGCCGCCCGCGGAGGACGCGCCCGACAGGCGCAGCCTGAAGGTCGCTGCCCTCGCGATCTCCGCGGAGAGTCGACTGGCCAACAGGCCCGGCTGGAGGGCGAGGCCGGAACTGGCCAAGGCAATTGTGCGAAACATGGCGTGGGACCAGTCCCGCGCCTCGCGCCCGGTTCTGCAACCGACCGGAGCAATACGCAGTCAGCAGTCGTAAAGGGAGCCGACCAATGCAGCTTCGAAGGCAGGCAGATAGGATGCAGGCAGGCGAGATGATCGAACCGAAGATCGGCGACGTGTTCATCGACGTCAAGCCGCCCAGGCATAGCTGGCAGGTGCAGAGCATCTACGGCGGCGGCACCCATGTGCTGGAGCGCACCGACAATCCGAAGATCATGCGGTTCCTGAATGTCGAGGCGCTTCGCGACCGACAGCGATACGAACCGGCTTAAGGCGCTTGGGCGCCTGCCAGACGAAAAGCCATCAGACCGTACAAAGCCATGATCGGTGCAATTGCCGGAGACATCGTCGGTTCGCGCTTCGAGGGAGGACCCGCTCCTCCAGCGCATTTCGCGCTGTTTCATCCCGACTGCCGGTTTACCGACGATACGGTTTGCAGTCTTGCCGTCGCGTATGCGCTGATGGACGGACGGGACTTCGCCGCGGCTTTGCGGATGCTGGTCCAGCGTCACCCGTATCGCGGCTATGGCGGCATGTTCGCCACCTGGGCTCATGCGGAAGCGGCACCGGCCTACGGAAGCAGGGGCAACGGCGCGCCCATGCGTGTAGCGGCCGTCGGCTGGCTTGCGGCGGATGCGGCGGACGCGAGTGAACTGGCGGCGGCCCAGGCGATCGTGAGCCACGACCACCCGGACGCCATCGCAGCTTCCCGGGCCGTAGCCGGGACGATCTTCGCCCTGCGAAAGGGCGGTGACATTGGTGAGGTGCGCCGGTGGGTCACGGAGGCGTTCGGCTACGATCTGCGGCCGAAGCATGCCCTGCGCGCCAGCGGCTTCGACATCAGTGCGGCAGGAACCGTTCCCCCC
>NZ_JAZHLJ010000015.1:0-71409 GCF_036549495.1 Aurantimonas sp. C2-5-R2 | reverse complement strand
GAAAAGTTCATTGCCCCTGCATCGAGGGCCGCCTAACGTTCAACCCGGCATCGCCGCTCAACGAAGTTCAACAAACTTCGGGACATCCCCTTTGGCACGACGCATGGGAGTTTATGAAAGCCATTCCGCAATCCCCGGCATGGCGATATCAGAAAACGACTCCGGCATTGCAGCGAAGGCTCTCGGCAAATTGAGATCTGCTCGCGCATCTGATGTGCCGAAAGTCCTGCGGTTTGTTGTCAGGGGATCGACGGGAACGTCATATAATATCCATGCGGATTTCGGTGCAAATGGTAGACGAAAGCTCGTCTGCTCTTGCCTTGGCGCGCGATTTTCCGATCGTTGTCGGCATGTGAAGCAGTTAATTGACAGGGATTTCTCGAGTTTAATTTCCGACAATGAAGCAGATGCGAAGAGCATTCCTGCGTGGTTCGGATCGCAGCCGTCCGCACTTCCTTCTCGGCAGGCACGTAAGATCAATGAGAAAGGAAGATCATCGACTGATCGTGATCTTTCGGTCTCCGGCCAGACCATCGTCTTCACCGGTTCGCTCGAGCAGATGACCCGCGACGAGGCGAAGGCGATGGCCGAGGCGCTGGGCGCCAAGGTCGCCGGGTCGGTATCGAAGAAGACCGATCTGGTCGTCGCCGGTCCCGGCGCCGGCTCGAAGCTCAAGAAGGCCGCCGAACTCGGCGTCGAGGTGATCGACGAGGATTCCTGGTTCGAGCGGATCGGGCGCAGCCGTGAGGCGGAGACCGGCGAGAGCGGCTGACCGGGCCTCGGCGCGACGTTACAGTCATGCACCGCTGCCACGGGCGGTCGGAGAAATCTGGGGCAATGCGTCGCCCCACCTTGCGGAGCGCTTGGCGAATGCCGAGATTGGGCGCGCTCCAGACAAGGATGATTCATGCTATTCCGCCTGCCGCGCTGCCTGCGCACCGGCCTTGCCGCCGCAATTTTCCTCGTCGGTGCGGGCTTGGCGCCTGTCGCGATCGCTGTGTCCGTCGACAATGACCTCCCCGCCACGAAGGCGCCGGTGGCCGCGGACCCGCGCACCGGCTCGGCAAAGCCGGATATTTCCGAGATCGTTCAGCCCGACGACCTGTCCGCCATGGTCGGGATCGCGCTGGGCTATGGCAACGCGGAACTTTCCACCATCGAGAATGGGGACCCCGTGATCGTCGGCGAGATCAATGGCGTCGCCTATCAGCTGTTCTTTCTGAATTGCGCGGACGACCACACCGGCTGCACCATTATGAACTTCTATGCGATCTGGGATGTTCAGGACGTCGCCATTGATGCCATCAACGGATTCAACCGCACCCAGCCCTTCAACAAGGCCTATCTGACGCCGGACAATCTGCCCGTGGTCGAACTGAACCTGTCGACGGTCGGCGGCATGACGCGTGGCCAGCTCGACGACGCCTTCGAGCGCTGGACCATCGCCCTGGCGGAGTTTCCCCGCGAGGTGCTGGGGGAGACGCGGTAAGCGAACGCGCCGTTCATTTCCGCCGCGCTTGCGCGGTTCGATGTGACAAAGCATAAGCAAGACTGATTAGACGGTCGCTCGGCGACCGTGTTTCCACGAATCAATCCGAGCAACCCCGTGACCGAATCCGCCCGATCGGAGATCCGCGCCGCGCTGCGCCAGCTCCTGCCCATCCTTTTCGCTGCGTTGCCCTTCGGCATGCTCTACGGTGCGATCGCCGTTGGCGAGGGTCTGACGCTATGGCAGACGATGGGCTTCTCGGCCACCGTCTATGCCGGCGCCTCGCAACTCGCCGCTCTGCAACTGATCGGCATCGGCGCGCCGGTTTGGTCCGTGCTTCTGGCGGTGGTGGCGCTCAACTTCCGGCACGTCCTCTATTCGGCATCCGTGGGCAGACACCTGACGCGTTTTTCGGCGCCCCAGAAGGCGGCGGCATTCTTCCTTCTGGTCGACCCGATGTTCGGCGCCGCCGAGGCGCGCGCGAGCGGCCAGAAACTGACCAAGACGTTCTATTTCGCCTATGGCCTAGTGCTATATTTCGGCTGGCTCGCCGCGACACTGGTGGGGGCATTGTTCGGCGCGCTGATCGACGATCCGCTCGCATACGGCTTGGATTTCATCCTGCCGGTGTATTTCCTGACGTTGTTGATGACCTTTCGCACCCGCAGTCTGTTCTATCCGGTGGCACTGGCAAGCGCGGCGGCCTCGATCCTCGTCTATCTGACCGTCGGCCCGCCTTGGCACGTCACCATAGGCGGGGGCGCCGGGGTCTTGTTCGCCGCCGTCGCCAAACCGGCGGCGCGGCCGAGGCGCGAGGGCGTCGATGTCTGATATCTGGCTGATCATCGTCCTCGCGGGAGTGCTTACCTACCTCACGCGCGCCGGCGGGCATCTGCTGCTTGCCCGGTTCGGGTCGTTGCCGCCTCGGCTGGAAGCGGCGCTCAACGCTGTTCCGGCGGCGGTGCTGACGACGATCGTCACGCCGATCCTGGTGACCGGTGGTTGGCCGGAGCGCGTCGCGATCCTGGTCTGTCTGGTGCTGTCGTTGCGCCTGCCGCTGATCGCGGTGGTCGCCATCGGGACGGGATTGGTGGCGGCGGCGCGGGCGGCCGGCTTCTGAGCGGGCCGCGCGTCGATCAGTCGGCCTGGATCGCCGACAGTTTCCACGCGCCGCCATTTTCGCGCACGAAGGTCCACAATTCCGTGGTTTCGCTCGGATGCTCCGGATCGCCTTCGACGACGGCACCGCTCTGGCGATCACGCATGACGTCAATCGATTCAAAGCGCATGGCGACCGAGGCGTAGTCGCGCGCCTCCTCGCGCCAGGCTTCGGCCAGATCGCCTTGCAGCAAGGTGACCGCCGTCACGTCATTCTTGCGCCCAGACGTGGCGTTCTCGGAGAGCTCCTCGGCCAGATAGGACATCACTTCCGGTGTGGTGATCTGGCGCAGCGCGGCGTAGTCCTCACGTGAAAACGCCGCCTGGACCTTCTGGAGTTTCTGTTCGAAGGCATCGAGGTCCCGGTCGGTGATGCCGATCTCGTCGGCCGGGCCAGACGATGCTGCTGCGGTCCCAGGGACGCCTGCTGCGCCAGCGCCGAGGCCGGCTCCTGAACCGATCGACGGGATGCGGAAGCTTCCCGGTCCTGCCGGGCGCGGTGTCTCCTCGTAGGCCCGCCGCTCCGCTGCACCGGAATTGCCGGCATAGGCGCCGCCGGCGCGGTTGCGAAACAGCCGCATCAGCAGTGCCGCGCCGAAAGCGATCAACAGCACTTGGACAAGCAGCGCCAGGAAGCCGCCCATGCCGCCGAAGCCTGTCCCCATCAGCATGCCGAACAGGCCGCCAAGCATCAGTCCGCCGAGAAGACCGCCGCCCAAACCGCCGAAGAGACCTGGCCGACGTGTCGTCGCGCCGTTCTGAGCGGTTCCTGCGCCCGGCTGGGCAGCCTGGCCCGGCGTCATTGAGCGCTGGACCGGCGCGAAGGATTTCGGCGCCGTGGTCGTGGTCGGTGCCGACTGGAATGTGCGGAAGCCCCGGCTGCCGAAGCTGCCGCCGCGACGCGCGTCGGCATGGTCGACCGCGACGAAGGAGAAAGCGAGGAAGAGGATTGCGAGCATTGCACCGAAGCGAAGGCGGTTGACCATGTGATGTCCCGTCAAATTGGCGTCCGGCGAGATATGGGAGGCCGAAGCCCCGGCCGCCAGCGATCCGCGCCGAAATCTTACGCCTAGCGCGCGAGTTCGCGCGTTGCCTCCTCGATGCCCTTCAGCGTCATCTCGAACATCCGGTCGCCGGTCGCCTCGCGGATCATCTGGATCGACTGTGTCCAGTCCCAGTGTTCGCGCTTGACCGGGTTCAGCCAGACGGTCTTCGGCCATTTGGCGGTAAAGCGTTGCAGCCAGACGAAGCCCGGCTCGGGGTTCCAGTGCTCGACCGAACCGCCCGCCATGGCAACCTCGTAGGGGCTCATCGAGGCGTCGCCGACGAACACCGCCTTGTAATCCGATCCGAACGTGTGGAGCACGTCCATGGTGGAAATCGTCTCGGCATGGCGGCGGCGATTGTCCTTCCACAGCCGCTCATACGGGCAATTGTGGAAGTAGAAGAATTCGAGGTGCTTCAGCTCCGAGCGGGCGGCGGAAAACAGCTCCTCGACCGCTCGGACATGGTCGTCCATCGACCCGCCGATATCGAGAAACAGTAGCACCTTGACCGCGTTGCGCCGTTCGGGCCGGGTCTTTACGTCGAGATAGCCGTGCTCGGCGGTGGAGCGGATCGTGGCGGGAAGGTCGAATTCCTCCTCGGCCCCGTCGCGAACCCAGCGGCGTAGCCGCTTCAGCGCGACCTTGATGTTGCGCGTGCCGAGTTCGACGCTGTCGTCCAGATTGCGGAACTCGCGCCGGTCCCAGACCTTCACCGCCTTGCGGTGGCGGCTTTCCTTCTGGCCGATACGGATACCTTCCGGGTTGTATCCATAGGCGCCGAACGGTGACGTGCCGCCGGTGCCGATCCATTTCGAGCCGCCCTGATGGCGCCCTTGCTGCTCTTCCAGGCGTTGCTTCAGCGTCTCCATCAGCTTGTCGAAGCCGCCGAGGCTTTCGACGAGCTTTTTCTCCTCGTCGGTGAGGTGCTTTTCGGCCAGGCGGCGCAGCCATTCCTCGGGCAATTCGCGCATATCGACGCCGCCGGTCTCGCCCGACACCGCCTCGATGCCCTTGAAGATTTCGGAGAACACACGGTCGAACCGGTCGATGAAACGCTCGTCCTTCACTAGGCTGGCGCGGGCGAGATAATAAAAGCCCTCCACGTCGTAGGTGACGAGATCGGCCGTCACCGCATCGAGAAAGGCGAGATGCTCGCGCAGCGTGACCGGCACGCCGGCGGCCTTGAGCTTGAGGAAGAAGGTCAGGAACATGGCCGTCAGGGTAGGGCAGGGAGCGGCGCTTGTCAGCCGGCGGCGTTGTTTCGCCGAAATCGGCAATCTAAGAGTCCGTTTCGAAACTCACTGCGGCGGGTTCAAAGGCCCCTCGGATGGTCGCTCCGCAATGACATGATACCCGATTTCCGCGGGTTTGGGCGTCCCGGGTGAACCATGGAGGCTGGTCTTGGCAGGGTTTCGAAACGGCCTCTAAGATCGGGTTGGTTGATCGCGATACATCAGTGGCGTATATGTGGGGTGGGGATGGCGTTGGATATTGAAGTCGGTGAAACCCGACGCTTTCTCCTTGATTGCGCGATGTATGGCGTGAATGCGGAAAAGCATGAGGCTCTGCTGCGCCTTCTGAAAGGAGACCCGGTTGTCGGTCGTCAGCGACCTGGGTCACCTTCCTTGTGGGATTGGGAGTTCAGCGGCAATCGGATTACCTATGCTTTGTCAGACGATTGCTCGCGGCTGGTGCTGCTGCGACTAACTCCCGCAGAGGCGCCGAAGGCCAGCCGCCTGCTACAGATCATGAAGCTGATACGAACTATCAACGAGATCAAACGCCTGTTCGGATTGTGAGCCATGTCAAAGAAGATGAGGATCGAAACGCAGGAAGAGGCCGACGTCCATCTCGTCGAGTCCCTCGAACAGGCGTTGAAATGGTTTCAGGGCGACGATTCCGATGTCACCGTCCACACCTTCACGATCGAGGTGCCGGACGTCGCCAAGCTGCGGCGCAAGCTGAAGCTGACGCAGGCCGATTTCGCCCTGAAGATCGGGGTGCCGGTGGCCACGCTGCGCAATTGGGAGCAGGGCCGACGCTATCCGACCGGCCCGGCGCGGGTGTTGCTCAACGTTTTAGCGCGGCGGCCCGATCTGGTGATGGAAGCGATCGAAGCCTCCCAGCCGGTCGAGGCGGCGGAATAATGGCGCGGGCGCGCGTAACCACACGCGCCGTTCGGTCTTTCTTGCCAGCGGAGGCCGGGTCGAAGACGCGCAAACGCCCTATTGTTCGAGCTTGTCGCGGAATTTCTCCGGCACCTGATCGAGCGTCAGTTTCTTCTGCTCCTCGGCGTCGTGCGCGAAGGCGACCAGATCGGCGAGTTCCTGACCGCTCAGATCGATGACCGCGCCAAATTCCGCCTCCTGCATCGCCGTCATGGCCGCCGCGCCGCGCCACATGCGGGCGGCGAATTCGAACGCGTTCATCGGCGACGGCATCTCGGCGGCGTCGAGCGAAGGGCCGACTTCGACCCCGACACCGTTGACCGAATGGCAGACGACGCAGCCCTTGTCGACAAACAACTTGCGTCCGCGTTCGGCGTCGAGCGGGGGAAGAGCGATGCCGATGTCGCGCATCAAGCCCATCATGCGGTTGACCTGTTCGGGCGGCATCTCCTCGATCGCCTCGAAATCGTGACCGTGCTCATGGCCCTGATGCATTTCGCGCATCTGTTCGAGCGGAGCGGACGCGCCGTGATCGTCGTCTTTCGTCTCCGAGGAATGACCGGCAGCGGCCATGGCGCCGGCGGGCGCGAGTGCCATGGATACGGCCACGGCCGCCATGGCAAGGGTGACATGGGACATCGTCATAGTCCTTTCAGATTATCGCAAAAGCACCGTCTCGCGCCTTCAGGATCTGCAAAGGACGCCGTCGGTTCAGGAAACACACCATAATCTCATCCGAAAGCCGAGACCGTGGCCGCAACGATGATGTAGCGTCGAACAAATGGTAGGGCGTTGATCCACATCAATTCCGGGCTGCGCAACCCTGATGTGCCGCCTTACGAAGTTCTGGAGAACGGCGCCGTCCGGATCGGTCAGGCGGACCGGCGCGGTTCAGCTTGGCAGAGAGATCTCACCCTTGAGATAGAGCACGCCCTGGCCGGCCACGACGACCGTGTCGCCGTCCAGCCGGCAGCGCAGATCGCCGCCGCGCTTCGACACCTGCCGGACCGTGAACTGGGTTTTTCCCAGCCGCCCGGCCCAATAGGGCACCAGCGAGCAATGGGCCGAGCCGGTGACCGGATCCTCGTCGATGCCGGCCTTCGGCGCGAACATGCGCGAGACGAAGTCGACGGCGTCGCCGGGCGCCGTCGCGATGACGTTGCGCGGTGGCAAAGCCGCGATCGCTCTTATGTCCGGCGCCAGACCGACGATCTCGGCCTCGGTCTCGAAGACGGCGAGGTAGGAGGTGTCGCCGGGGACGGCGAAGGAGACCACCGCCTGCGGCCGGGCGCCGAGGGCGTCGGCCAGCCTGTCGATATCGATCGCGTCGACGGTTCCGGCCTCGTGACGACGCGGGAAGCGCATCACATACCAGCCGTCAGCGCCCCGCGTCACCGTGAGCTCGCCCGATTCCCGTGTGACGAAGGTCAGCGTCGCGGCGGTCTCGCCGAGACATTCGGCGAGGACGAATGCGGTAGCCAGCGTGGCGTGGCCGCAGAGCGGCACCTCGATCGTCGGGGTGAACCAGCGCAGCTCCCAGCGCGCCTCGCCGGCCGGCACGAAGAAGGCGGTTTCGGCGAGGTTGTTCTCGGCCGCAATCGCCTGCATCGTTGCGTCCGGCAGCCAGGATTCGAGCGGCACCACGGCCGCCGGATTGCCGGAAAACAGCCGGTCGGTGAAGGCGTCAACCTGATAGAGGGGGAGGCGGGTTGCTGTCATGTCGGTCTCAGCGCTGATATTTGATGAACGGCGTTTTGCTCCCGACTCGATCATAGAGCTGGCGGCCCGTGTAGTTGAACTCCTGCGTCATCCAGTAGACGGCGGGACAACCGGCGTCGTCCGCCGCCGCATAGACGGCTTCGATCAGTTTTCGGCCGACGCCCAGGCCTCGTGCGGCCGGGTCGGCGAAGAGATCCTGCAGATAGACGACGTTCTCGCTGCGCCAACAATGGCGATGCTGCAAGTAGTGTACGAGACCGACAATCTGGCCGTCACGGACCGCCAGCAGGCCGCATGGGTCGTAGAGCGCGTCGCCGAGCAATCGCGCGAAGGTCGTTGCGTAGACCTCCTCGGTCGTCGTGGTCCCGTAGAATTCGAGATAGGCGGTCCAGAGCCGTCGCCAATCGGCTTCGTCCGTGGCTTCCAACGGGCGGATCGTAATGGTCATGCTTAACCCTTCCGCCTTGCCAGGAACGCCAGGCGCTCGAACAGGTGCACGTCCTGCTCGTTCTTCAACAGCGCGCCGGCGAGCTTCGGCAGGGCGCTGGTCGGGCTCTCGCGCAAATCCTTGGGCTCGATGTCCTCGGCGACGAGCAGGCGAATCCAGTCCAGCGCCTCCGAGGTCGACGGCCGTTTCTTGACGCCTGGCTGCTCGCGCAGCTCGTAGAACTGGGTCAGCGCGGCGCGCACCAGCTCCTTCTTGATGCCGGGATGATGCACCTCGACGATCTTCGCCAGCGTCTCGGGATCGGGAAACTGGATGTAGTGGAAGAAGCAGCGGCGCAGGAACGCGTCCGGCAGCTCCTTTTCGTTGTTCGAGGTGACGACGACGATCGGCCGATGCCTGGCCCTGACCGTCTCGTCGGTCTCGTAGACGTCGAATTCCATCTTATCGAGCTCCTGCAGGAGATCGTTGGGAAACTCGATGTCGGCCTTGTCGATCTCGTCGATCAACAGGACGACGCGCTCGTCGGAGGCGAAGGCCTCCCACAGCTTGCCGCGGCGGATATAGTTGCGGATGTCGTTGACCTTCTCGTCGCCGAGCTGGCTGTCGCGCAGCCGCGAGACGGCGTCGTATTCGTAGAGGCCCTGCGCCGCCCGCGTCGTGGACTTCACCGTCCACTGGATCAGCCTGAGCCCCAGCGCCTCGGCGATCTGGAAGGCCAGTTCCGTCTTGCCGGTGCCCGGCTCGCCCTTGACCAGCAATGGACGTTCGAGGGTGATCGCGGCGTTGACCGCGACCATCAGATCCTTGCCGGCCACATAGGCGTCGGTTCCGGTAAAGCGCATGCGTGTCATCCTGTTTTACTGTTGCCGGCAACCATAAGGTCCGGCGAGGCGGTGGCAAGCGGGGGGCATTGGCGATCCCATCCGTCAGTCGGGCTTATCGTATGACCATGCCGCCCTATGTTGCCGCTGCGAAGCGCCGGCCCGCGTGATGCTCCAGGAGAATTCATCGTCCATGACCCAACCGAGCTATGCCGCGCAATCGGGTGCCACCGGCCAGGGCGCTCTCGGCACCGTGTTGACGGTGTTGTTCGCGCTTGCCTGCGGCGCGCTCGCGGCCAACCTCTATTACGCCCAGCCGCTGGTCGCGCTGATCGGCGACGACACCGGCCTGTCACCCTCCACCGAGAGCATGATCGTCACCGTCGCGCAGATCGGCTACGCGATCGGCCTCGTCCTCTTGGTGCCGCTCGGCGACCTGATCGAGAACCGCAAGCTGATCCTCGTCACGATGGCGGCGAACGTCGTCAGCCTCGCCGGCCTGGCCCTGGCGCCGGGCCTGACGACCTTGTTCGCCATGATGCTGGTCGTCGGCGTCACCTCGACGGCGGCGCAGATGCTGGTGCCGCTCGCCGCCAATCTCGCGCCCGCCGCCGAGCGCGGCAAAGTCGTCGGCAATGTCATGAGCGGGCTTCTCGGCGGCATATTGCTGGCCCGGCCGGTCTCCAGCTTCCTCGCCGACTATGTCGGCTGGCGCGACGTCTTCGGCCTGTCCGCGGGGCTGATCGCGGCGCTTGGCCTGGCTGGCCTGATCCTGTTGCCGCGCCGCGAGCCCCACGGCGAACGGAGCTATGCCGTGCTGATCGGCTCGCTCGGCAAGCTGTTCATGCGCCAGCCGGTGCTGCGCCGGCGCGGGATCTACCATGCCGCGATGTTCGGGGCGTTTTCGCTGTTCTGGACCGCCGCGCCGGTGATCCTTCTGCGCGCACCCTACAATTTCACTCCGAGTGGCGTGGCGCTGTTCACGCTGGCCGGCGTCCTCGGCGTCTTCGCCGCACCCGTCGCCGGACGGCTCGCCGATCGCGGCTACACCCGCATCGGCACTATCGCGGCGATTGCGACGGTGATCGCCGCCTTCGTCGCGGCGCTGTTCGGCGGCGTATCGCTGGCTGCCCTGGTTGCCGCAGGCATCCTCATCGACCTCGGCGTGCAGGCCAATCTGGTTTTCGGTCAGCGCGAAATCTACCAGCTCGACGCGACCATCCGGAACCGGCTCAACGCCGTCTACATGACCACCTTCTTTCTCGGCGGGGCGATCGGATCGGCATTATCCAGCCCGGTTCTCGAAGCTTTCGGCTGGGTCGGCGTCTGCATCATCGGCATCGCCATGCCGGCGGCGGCGCTGGCCTATTTCCTCGTGGCCGACGAGGCGGACTGAGCGGCGATGTCGGCCGTTTCCCACTTGTCGAGGAAAGCTTCGATCGACAGCGCCTGCATGTCGGGGATCGCGTCAAATAAAACCTCCGGCGGCCAGTCCCACCAGGTGAGGCGCTGGAGCCGCTCGGCGATGTCGGCGGAAAACCGCGCGCGCAACGGCCTTGCCGGCACGCCGGCGACGATGGCGTAGGATGCGACGTCCTTGGTCACCACCGCATTCGCACCGATCACCGCGCCGACGCCGATCTGGACCCCCGGCATCACCACCGCGCCATGACCGACCCACACGTCATGGCCGATCGCGACGCGCTTCGCGCTGCGGTGTTCGCGCCAGTCGGCGTCGATCGGCAGATAGCGGAAATACTCGTTCGGCCGGTAGCTGAGCTTGTGGGTCGTCGGTCGCTCCATCGGGTGGTCCAGCGCGTTGATCCTGACATTCGCCGCGATCGAGCTGAATTTGCCGATGTCGGTGTAAATGGCCTCGCCGCCGCGCTCGAAATAGGAAAAATCGCCGACCGAGACGTCGCGCAGGAGCACCCGCGGGCCGATTTCGACGAAGCGGCCAAGGCGGCACTCTTTCAGTTCGGCGGATGGGTGGATGCGCGGCTCGGACGAGCGCAAGCGCAGGTCGTCATCATTGGCGCGTTGGTTTTCGTCCATCCCATGGGCTCCGTTCCGCGACCGCTTTCCTCGCCGCGGCGGTCCCCGTGGCTCTAAACCGCGGCGCGGCGTCGGTACAGGCCGGCCGTGCGGAAGCGGCGGGGAGACGACAGAAGGCGCATCGTCGCGGCCAGTTGGCTATGCTGCCGACTGGCGGGATCTTTCTCTATGACGTAAGGTAAATCGCGGCACCGTGGAACCGGGAGGATCCGATGGCGGAGAATGGTTGTTGCGGGCCGGGCTATGCCTCGCCCAAGGAGGCGATGCAGGCTCAGCGGGAGAAGCTGCTTTACACGGTCGCTCTGTACGTTGGCACGGGGGTGGAAAAGCCGGATTATCTGGCGACGGTCGATGTCGACCCGGATAGCCCCACCTATTCCAGCGTCGTGGCGCGCACCGAAATGCCGCAGATCGGCGACGAGCTGCACCATTCGGGCTGGAACGCCTGCTCGTCCTGTCACGACGATTCCTCGAAATCCCGCCGCTATCTGCTGATGCCGGGCGTGCGGACCTCGAACATCAACGTGATCGACACGGCCGACGCCGCGAACCCCAAGCTACACACGGTGGTATCCGGCGACGAGATCAAGGCGAAGACCAACCTGTCGGCGCCGCATACCGTGCATTGCCTCGGCTCGGACATCATTATCTCGATGCTGGGTGACGCCGATGGCAACGGGCCCGGCGGTTTTCTGCATCTCGACGAGAATTTCGACATCGTCGGCCGCTGGGAGAACGAGCTCAACGGCATGAAGTACAATTACGATTTCTGGTACCAGCCGCGCCACAACATGATGGTCAGTTCCGAATGGGCCGCGCCGAACACCTTTCTGCCGGGCTTCGAACTCGACGACGTCGCCGCCGGCAAATACGGCCAATCCGTCCATTTCTGGGACTTCAAGGGCAAGAAGGTGGCCAAATCGGTCGATCTCGGCGCGGAGGGCATGATTCCGCTGGAGGTGCGCGGCCTGCATGACCCGGAATCGCATCACGGCTATTTCGCCGCGACGCTGTCGTCCAACGTCTTCCATTGGTGGAAGGACGATGCCGGCGAACCCCAGTTGGAGAAGGTGATCGATATCCCCACGATCGATGTCGCGGGCTTCCCGGTGCCGATGCCGTCGCTGATCACCGACATCCTGATCTCGATGGACGACCGCTACATCTATTTCGCCAACTGGCTGCATGGCGATCTCAGGCAATACGACATCGCCGATCGCTCGAATCCGAAGCTGACCGGCCAGGTCTGGCTCGGCGGCATGCTCGGCAAGGCGCCGGAGGTCAACGGCGTCACGGTGCAGGGCGCGCCGCAGATGATCCAGCTGTCGCTGGACGGTAAGCGGCTCTACGTCACGACGTCGCTGTTCTCCACCTGGGACAATCAGTTCTACCCGGGCATGAAGGAGAAGGGCGCGCAGATGTTCATGATCGACTGCGACACCGAGAAGGGTGGCATGTCGATCAATCCCGACTTCGTCGTCGATTTCGGCAAGGAGCCGAACGGTCCGGCGCGCTGCCATGAGATGCGCTATCCGGGCGGCGACGTGACCAGCGACATCTGGATGTGACGCGGGTCGGCGGCCGGTCCCTCGACGGACGGCGCGGGTGGTGAAAACCCATCGGGTCAAGCTGGTGAATCGAAACGGCCGCGTCCTCGATGTTAGTGAGGATCAGCCGATCCTTGACGCCGCCGAGGCGGCCGGGCTGGTCCTGCCCGTCGCCTGCCGCTATGGCGGCTGCATCACCTGTGCGGCGCGACTGATTTCGGGCAAGGTGCGCCAGCCAAAGGGGACGGCGCTGAACCGCCGGCAGAGCGCGGCCGGCTATATCCTCTTGTGTGTTGCCCGGCCTCGTTCCGATTGCGTCATCGCGGTCGGCGTCGAGAGCCATGGCGATCTGTATCGCAATCCGTTCAGCGTCCCGCAAATCCCGAGGGCAGGCTCGCCGGGCCAAGGGTCATAAACCCTCGCCTCGTGCGGTCGGGCCGTGCTATTTGCGTCCGGAAATCAAATCTGACGCGCCGGAGAGGTGGGCGGGGTCTTCGCGATTCCCGCACCAAGAACGATATGAACTCAGTTTCGATCCTACGCGCGGCTCTATGGGCACTGGTGGCACTGCTGGCGGGCGCGGTGGTGGCGCTGGTTTTCCTTTATGGGCAGGGCAGCCCCACGGTAGCCGGCGAGCCATACGGGACCCCCTTTGCGCTCGTGGATCAGAACGGCGCGCCGATCACCGAAGCCGTTCTGACCGGCCAGCCCTCGGCCGTGTTCTTCGGCTTTACCCATTGCCCTGAAGTTTGCCCGACGACGCTCTACGAGCTTGCCGGTCATCAGAAGCGACTGAAGGAGGAGGGAAAATCCCTGCGCGTCGTCTTCGTGACCGTCGATCCCGAGCGCGATACGCCGGAAATCCTCAAGGACTATGTCGCCGCCGTCGGGCCGGACATCACCGCGATCACCGGTGCGCCGGTCAAGATCGCCGCCCTGCTGAAAGGCTGGGGCGTCTATGCGGCGAAGGTCGGGGACGGCTCCGACTATTCCATGGACCATACGGCGACGACATTCCTGTTGGACGCCGATGGCGCGCTGGCCGGCACGCTGGCCTACGGTGAAAAATCCGACACCGCGCGTGCCAAGCTGGATCGGCTCGTCGGGCTTTGACACAAGGGCGGAAGCAAGCATTCGGCGCGGCGAGGGCAAAGACCCTTGTCGCCGCATCGCCTATCGCGTCGCCCATTTCCTTCGCGTCGTCCTGGCCTAGTTGGGCGTCGTCGTTCGCAAGGATAATCGTACATGGATGATCTCGCTGCCCAGATCGCCCTCATCGGCGCCGCGGGCATCGCCTCGCAATGGCTGGCTTGGCGCCTGCAGATCCCGGCGATCGTGCTTCTGCTCGCAGTCGGTCTCTTTTTCGGTCCGTTCACCGGCTTCATGAATCCGCGCGCGGATTTCGGCGAACTCTATACGCCGCTGGTGTCGACCGCGGTCGCGATCGTGCTGTTCGAGGGCGGGCTGACGCTGAATTTCCGGGAGATCCGGGAAACGTCGAAGGCGGTGCGGCGCATCGTCATCGTGTCCGGACCGCTGGTCTGGATCATGACCGCGCTCGCCGCCCACTATGTCGGCAATTTGTCCTGGCCGACCGCGATCATCCTCGGCGCGGTCCTGGTGGTCACCGGGCCGACGGTGATCATGCCGCTGTTGCGGCATGCCAAGTTGAAGAACCGGCGTCGATCCTCAGATGGGAGGCGATCGTCAACGACCCGCTCGGCGCGTTGTTCGCGGTCATCTCCTTCGAAACCTTCCTCGTCCTGAACGGCTCCCACGAGGCCGAGAACCTGATCCTCAACGTGATCCTGGCGATCGTCATCGCGGTGCCCGGCGGCATCGCGGCTGGGCGCGCGCTCAGTTGGCTGTTCACCCGTGGCCATGCTCCCGAATATCTGAAGGCACCGATCCTCTTCGCGGCAGTCGTCGCGATGAATTCGATCACCAATCTGGTGCTTGAGGAGGCCGGGCTGCTGACCGTGACGGTGATGGGCATCACCATGGCCAATGCCCGGATCGCCAGCATCACCGAACTCCGGCGGTTCAAGGAAACGATCACCACGCTGCTCGTCTCGGGTCTGTTCATCGTACTGACCGCCTCTTTGCAGATGGACGTGATCCGCAG
This sequence comes from Aurantimonas sp. C2-5-R2, assembly GCF_036549495.1. Lineage (NCBI taxonomy): Bacteria > Pseudomonadati > Pseudomonadota > Alphaproteobacteria > Hyphomicrobiales > Aurantimonadaceae > Aurantimonas > Aurantimonas sp. C2-5-R2. The sequence continues at coordinate 56,833 of NZ_JAZHLJ010000015.1, read as the reverse complement.
CCTCGAATGGCGGGTCGTCGGCTTTCTGGCCGTCGTGCTGTTCCTGGTGCGGCCGCTGGCCGTCTTCGTGGCGACGATCGGCGCCGGGCTCAGCTGGAAGGAGCGGCTGCTTGTCGGCTGGATCGCACCGCGCGGTATCGTCGCGGTTGCCGTCGCCGGCCTGTTCGGCGCGACGCTTACGCGGATCGGGGTGGCCGATGGCGACCGGATGATCGCCTATACGTTCGCCCTGGTCGCCGCCACGATCGTCCTGCACGGCTTTTCGCTGGGGCCGCTGGCACGCCTTCTTGATCTGCGATCGGCGGATCGGCCGGGCGTCCTCTTCGTCGGCGCGTCCCGCTTCACCATCGCCTTCGCCCGCCGCCTGAAGGCGCAGGAGGTTCCGGTTCTCATCGCCGACGGCAATTGGTCGCGCGCCTCCGAAGCGCGGCTGGCCGAAGTCGAGGTCTGGTATGGCGAGATTCTGTCGGAGCAGGCCCACCACTCACTTAACCTCTCGCGCTTCGACCACATGGTGGCCGCCACCGACAACGACGCCTACAACGCCTTGATCTGCACGGATTTCGCGCCGGAGATCGGCCGTTCCGATGTATTCCAGATCGGCGATCTGGGCGTTTCCGATCGCCAGTCGATGAACTTCACCATCGGCGGCCTGCCCTTGTTCAAGCCCGGCAAGAGCTATGCCGAGCTACGCGACCTCATCGTCGACGGCTGGACCTTCCAGGCGACGCGGCTGACCGACGAATTTGGTTACGAGCGCTTCGCCGAGACGCGGCCGGAGGAAACCCACGTCCTGTTGTGGATCAAGCCATCGGAAAGCCTCGTCTTCGCGGCGTCCGAAGGATCGGGCGAACCCGACGAAGGCGACACCATCATTTCCTTCGGCCCGCCCCGGCCGGAGCGCGAGCAGGATAAGATCGTGAAGGCGACGACGACCGAACGCGAGGCTCGCGCCGAAAAGGCCCGCAAGACCACCGAAGCGGCGTCTGCCAACGTCGCGGCCGCCGGCTGATGAGCCAGTCGCGCTACTTCCTCCAGGCAGGCAAGGCCGAGGCCGAAGCCGTCTATGAGGCCCTGGACATGGCCTTCGAAGAACATGGCTCGCCGGTGGCGATCAGCGAGATCGACGAGGCGAGGGGGCTGTTCGAGGTTTCCGCCTATTTCGACGCCGCCGACGCCCACGCTTGGGAAAGCCTCTTTGCTGAGGCGGTCGGTCCGGCCCTGGCGGGTCGCATCGAGCGCGAAGAGCTTCCCGACAAGGATTGGATGGCCGACGTTCTCAAGGCATTGAAGCCGGTGCGTGCCGGCCGCTTCCTTGTTCATGGGGCCCATGATCGCGACAAGATCGCCGCCAACGACCTCTCCATCGAGATCGAGGCCGGGCAAGCCTTCGGCACCGGCCATCATGGCACGACGGCCGGTTGTTTGACGATGATCGGCCAGATCGCCGCGCGACGCCGCCCGCGCAACGCGCTCGACCTCGGCACCGGAAGCGCGGTGCTGGCGATCGGCCTGGCCAAGCTCGCCCGCGTCCCGGTGCTCGCGACCGACATCGATCCCGTGGCCGTGCGCGTCGCCAAGGCCAATGTGGTCGCCAATGGCGTCGCCCCCTTCGTCACCAGTGTCACTGCGGTCGGCTTCGCCGCGCCGGGGATCCGCGCGCGCGCGCCGTTCGATCTGATCGTCGCGAACATTCTCGCCGGGCCGCTGATGCAACTGGCGCCGCAATTCGCGCGGCATCTGGCGCGGCGCGGCGACATCGTGCTGTCGGGCATTCTGGTCCGCCAGCGGGACGCGGTTCTGGCGGCCTTTCGCGTGCAAGGGCTTTTCCATCGGCGCACGCTGGTGATCGGCGACTGGGTGACGCTGCATCTGGCCCGGTGAGGAGCGCAAGCGGCGTCAAGACGCGAAAACGCCGGCGCGCAGTTTCCCGCGGCCGGCGTTTTGATTCTGTGTGACGTGCCGATGGCGCGCGAAGCGCCCGCTGGATCAGCGACGCTCGGGCGTGCGCCCCTCGAACAGCGACTCCCGCCCGCCCAGCTCGAAGCCATCGCGTCCGAGAAACGCCATGCGGTCTTCGATGTAGCGTCGGGCCTCGCGCTCGCGCGCTTCGATCATGCGGTCCAGCATGCTGCGCATGAAGCCTTTGGAGCGGCCGGCGCCGCGGTGGGACAATTCGGTGTAGGTCGTCGTGGCCATCGCAATATCTCCTGATGCGGTTCGCTGGCCTCCCCTTGCAACCAATATGCGACCTGGGGTCTGATTCAGGTAGACTCATTCCTGCATAGGTGCCTGCCCCTTATTGCATTGCACAACTGCGAGCCGATTCATGTCTCGTTAACCTTTCGCGCCGCGCTCTGCCCGCTTATGGTCCCCGCGGTCGGCCGCGGGTCGCGCCGTTTTACACCCCGTCTTTACTCGTTTCCTGCCAGAGCCGCCGATGTTTCAGAATTTCGACCAGACCACCGATTTCTCGCGCAGTGCCGAACGGGTCCGCCAGCTCCGCGCCGGGTTCGGGGAATCCGGCATCGACGGTTTCATCGTCCCGCGCGCCGACGAGCACCAGGGCGAGTATATCCCCCCCTCGGCCGCGCGGCTCGAATGGCTGACCGGCTTTTCCGGCTCGGCGGGGGCGGCGGCCGTTCTCGCCGATCGCGCCGTGATTCTGGTCGATGGGCGATACACGTTGCAGGTTCGCTCCGAAATCGATCCCGCGGTCTTCGAGCCGTTATCGTCCGTCGAAACCTCGCTAACCGACTTTCTGACGGTCGCCGCGCCCGGCAAGCGGATCGGCTACGATCCGTGGCTGCATACGGTATCGGAGATTCGCACGCTGACGGATGTGATCGAGGCGGCCGGCGGGCAACTTGTCGCGCTTCCGGCCAATCCGATCGACCGGATCTGGAACGATCGGCCGGCGCCGCCAAAGGCGCGGGCGGTTATCCATCCGGAGCGCTTCGCCGGACGCCCGGCGGCGGGCAAGCTGGCCGATCTGGCCAGGCGGATCGGCGACGCGAAGGCCGACGCCGCGCTTCTCACCGACCCCGCCTCGATCGCCTGGACCTTCAATATTCGCGGCGCCGACGTGCCGCACACCCCGCTGATGCTGGCCTTTGCCATCCTGCGCGCCGACGGCCGTCCGACCCTATTCGTCGATCCGGACAAGCTCGACCCCGAGGTCAGGGACTATCTCGCGGCGCTTTGCGATCTGGCATCGCCGGACGATTTCGAGGCCGCGTTGAAGCGGGAGGCGGCCGGCCGCGCGATCGGTCTCGATCCGCAATTGGGCGCCGCGCGACTGGCGACCATCGTAGAGGCGGCCGGCGGCACGCTCGTCGACATGCCGGACCCGGCGCGGCTGCCACGGGCGATCAAGAATGCCGGCGAGATTGCCGGCTCACAGGCCGCTCATCGACGTGATGGAGCGGCGGTCTCGAGCTTTCTCGCCTGGCTCGATCGCCAGCCGCCGGGAACCGTCACCGAGATCGCCGCGGCCGAGCGGCTGGAAGCGTCGCGCGCCGAATATGGCGAACGGGACGAAAGCCCCTTGAAGGACATTTCCTTCGATACGATCGCCGGTTCCGGTCCGAACGGCGCGATCGTGCATTATCGTGTCAACCGGGGGAGCGACCGGGCTCTCGGGGAGGGCGAGCTCTTTCTGCTCGATTCCGGCGCCCAGTACGAGGACGGCACCACCGATATCACCCGCACAATTCCGATCGGCCAGCCCAGCGCCGAGACGCGCACGAAATTCACGCTAGTCCTGAAGGGCATGATCGCCATCGCCACGGCGCGGTTTCCCAAGGGGACGCGTGGCATCGATCTCGACCCGCTGGCCCGGATCGCGCTGTGGAAGGCCGGCTGCGACTACGCCCACGGCACCGGTCATGGCGTCGGCTCCTATCTCGCCGTGCATGAGGGGCCACAATCGATCTCCAAGCGCGGAATGGCGGCGCTTGAAGCCGGCATGATCCTGTCCAACGAGCCGGGCTATTATCGCGAGGGCGCCTACGGCATCCGGATCGAGAATTTGATCCTGGTCGAGCCCGCGACAGCCATTGCGGGCGGCGATCTTGCGATGCATTCCTTCGCGACACTGACGCTCGCACCGATCGAACGCCGGCTCATCGAGCCGACGCTGATGAACGGAGCGGAAATCGACTGGCTCGACGCTTACCACGCGAAGGTGCGAGGGACGCTCGCCCCGTTGATGCGGGCCGAGGACCGGGGCTGGCTGGAGGCGGCGACACGCTCCATCAGCACGGGCTAGCTGGTTCGCCCATTCCGCGTGGGCGATGCTTCAAGACATCGAGGCCGGTTCCTCCGGTCTCGATGTGGATTGGTGCGTGACGGGCCATCTGCGGCCCATGACGTCAGCGGCAGAGGCGGCGCCGGCCATTATAGGGCTGGAAGGTGCCCGAGCGGGCGTCAAACGACCGGTATTTGGCCGCGCAATAGCGATACCACTCGCCTGACCAGGCCGCCGGCCTGCCGCGGTAGTAGCGGGGCGCGGCCCGATAATAACGCGGTGCCGGGCGGGAGTAGCGCGGTTGGCTAGCAATTGCTGCGCCGATGCCGAGGCCCACGATACCGCCGATGATCGCCGCGCCGCCGGAACCGAGGCCGCGGTGGCGACGATAGTAACGGCGGTTGCCGCGGAAGCCACGATGGCCCCCGTCATAACGACCTCCCCGGTAATATCGACCGCCGCCAAAGGAGCCGCCGCCATAGTGACCGGCCTCCGCCTGCGATATTCCGACGAGGGGTGTGTTGGCGGGCACTGCGGCTGGTGCCACCGACAGCGCAAGCCCCAGTGCGAGGGATTTGACTGCCAACGATTTGAAGAACTTCATGTCGACCTCCTGCATTACCAATACTTTAACACTTAGGTAACGATTGGGAAGCTGAACGGCTCCTGAACAAATTGGTTGCTCACGAAAGCGTGGTTGGGAGCGCCGAACCGCCGGGACGGTGATAGCCCTCAACACGCCCCTTGCCGGTATGTCCCCGCGCGACAGGTGAAGGGCGCGGCGCTGTATCGCCACCCATGACTCGAAAGGCCGATTGCCATCATGTCCGACAACCCGTCTTCATTGCCGCAAACGCCCCATTTGATCTATTTCGCCGATCCCATGTGCTCATGGTGCTGGGGCTTCGCGCCGGTCATGGATGCGATCGCCGAACGTTATCCGGATTTAGCAGTCCGCCTCGTGCTGGGCGGCCTCAGGCCGTTTACCGACAAGCCGATGGACGCGAGCGCCAAGGCAGATATCCGCAACCATTGGGAGCACGTGCGCGACGCCTCGGGGCAACCCTTCGACTTTGCCTTTTTCGAGCGGGACGGCTTCGTCTACGATACCGAACCGGCCGCGCGGGCGGTTGTGACCGGCCGCCAGCTCGGACCCGAGAAGGCCATCGCGCTCGAACACAGGATCGCCCGAGCGTTCTATGCCGAGAATCGTGACGTCACCAACTCCGACACACTGGCCGATCTGGCGGCGGAATTGGGCTTCGATCGCACGGCATTTGTGGCGGCGTTCGCGCGCGAGGAAACCAAACAGGAAACCCTGGGTGATTTCGCGCTGTCCCAGCGCGCCGGCGTCACCGGCTTTCCAACCCTGATCGCCGGGCCGCAGGCGGATGGCAATTACGCCCTCGTCACCGCCGGCTATCAGCCGCCCGAACCGATCCTCGCCCGGATCGGGTCGTGGCTCGCACAAGTCGATCCGGCGGCATGAGGAACTCTGATTAGGAGCGCCGCTCCCGGGGTCGTTGGTCGTCGAGCTTTTTTCGCCGAGACCGGAACGGAAATATCCGGCTTCCATTGACAATAATGGAACAGATCGCAGGTTGCGTCGTTACGCCACGCCAAGGCCGACAAAGCCTCTGCTGTGGCAGCATGGCTGAACGTCTCACGGAACGGGACGATTTGTGGCAGTGAAGGGTTGGCGTAGTGCCGCCCTGGGGCATGGCGGATGGATGCGATAGAGAAGTCCGTAACGCATATCGGCCCGTCGGTCCCCGTCTTCCTGAGCGGCGGCGGCAAGATGGGCGCGCTTATCCGGGCGCATATGTGGCGGGATTCGCCGCTCGGTCCCCCGCAGGACTGGGCGTTGCCGTTGCTGACGACCGTGCGAACGCTGCTTGACTCGAAGGTTCCCATGCTGGCCGCATGGGGCCCCGACCTGCGCGTCCTGTACAACGACAGTTATGCACCGCTCCTGAACGACCGGCATTGCGACGCACTAGGCCGCCCTTTGGCGCAGGTATGGGAGGAGATCTGGTCGGGCGTGCGACCCTTCGTTGAAGGCGCCCTCGCGGGTGAGACGACGGGGGCCGACAACTTGCCGATCGTCATTCCGGGTGGCCTCGAGGAGGAGCGGTATTTCAGCTTCTCCTGTTCGCCGATCTACACTCAGAGCGAAACGGTCGGCGGCATTCTGGTGATCAGCGTCGAAACCACCGGCGACGTGCTGGCCGATCGGCGCCTGAATTTTCGGATAGCGCTCAAGGACCGGCTCCGCGATCTGGACGATCCGCGCGAGGTAATGTTCGCCGCCGCCGAAACCCTCGGCCTCCACCTGCGTGCCGATCGCGTGGGCTATGCCGAGATCGAAGCCGACACCATGTTTTTCGTTGAACGCGATTGGTGCGCCGCCGGGATGCCGAGTCTCGCTGGCCGTCATCGCCTCAACGATTTTGGTCCGGCGCTGATCGCCGAGTTCCGCGCCGGCAATACGGTCGCATTCGCGGATGCTCTGACGGAGCCGTTGACCTCGGGCGAGGACGTCGCCGAAGCCTTCCGGTCGGTCAGTACCTGCGCGGCGATGACCGTGCCGCTCGTCAAGAACGGCACGCTGGCCGGGGTCCTTTACGTACACGGCCGGGAACCCCGGCATTGGACAGAATCCGAAAAAGGACTCGTACGCGAGGTCGCCGAGAGCACTTGGGCGGAGGTCCAGCGTGCGCGGTCGGAATCGGCCCTGCGCGAAAACCACCGGCGGCAGTACCTGCTGCTGCGTTTGCTGGATGGGCAACGCAAGACGCATGACGACCGATTCATGATGCAGGCCGCTGCCGAAGCGGTTGGCCGACATCTCGTCGTCGATCGGGTCGGTTTCTTCGAGATGGCGGAAGATGACACGCTTCAGTTTCTGTCGGGGTGGACCGATGGCCGGCTGCCGCTGTTGACGGTGCCTTTGCCGTCCATCGGCATCGGCACAGGCTATTTGGCCGAGGTTCGGGCCGGCAAGACGCTGGGCATCAGCGATACGCGAGCGGATCCGCTGACCGCGGACTCGTTGTTCGGCGAGATCGGGACCGTTTCGCTGATCGGTGCGCCGATCATTCGCGAGGGCCGCTGGCAGGCCGGCCTTTACGTCAATCACGCCGAGGCGCGTGCGTGGACGGACGACGAGATTGGCCTTGTCCGGGAAGTCGCCGACCAGACCTGGGACGCCGTCGAACGCGCCCGGGCAGAGCGGGCGCTGCAGGGCAGCGATGCGCGTCTGCATCTCGCCCTCGATGCCGGTCGCATCGGGGCCTGGTCGCTCGACATCGGCCGCGACAGCGCCGATCGCACACCGCGACATGATGCGATCTTCGGCTACGAGACGCCGGTGGTAGAGTGGAGCTTCAAGCGCTTCCTCGACCATGTCCTGCCCGAGGAGCGCGACCGGGTCCAGTCATGTTTCCAATCCGCGGTCGAAGGTCAGACCGAGTGGCACCTGGAATGTGGCATCGAACGGGCGGACGGCGCGCGGCGACAGATCGAGGTGAGCGGTCGTCCGCAGCGCGACGCGGCGGGCACCGTCATCGGCTTCATTGGGGTGGTCATCGACATTACCGAGGCAAGGCACGCGGAGGAGCGGCAGGCTCTGCTGGTTCGCGAGCTGCATCACCGTGTGAAGAACAATCTCGCCACTGTGCAGTCGATCATCAACTTCACCTTGCGCACATCCGAGAGCATGGAAACATTTCAGGCCGGCATCGGCAATCGGATCGGCGCCCTGGCGAGAAGCCATACACTGTTGACCGACAATGAATGGAACGGGGCGGAACTGGAGCACATTCTCCGCGCGGAGTTGGAGCCCTATGACGACGGCGGACGGCTGCAACTCGAGGGGCCGCCTTTCTTTCTGCCCGCCGATGCGGCCGTGCCACTCGCCATGGCGGTCCACGAATTGACTACGAACGCCGCCAAATATGGAGCCCTGTTGGTCGAAGAGGGTCGGTTGGACATCCGATGGATGACCGAGGCCTCGCAGGAAGGGCGCAAGCTGAGCCTGGATTGGATCGAGAGGGACGGTCCGCCGGTCTCCCTGCCTACCCGGCGAGGATTCGGGACGACTCTGCTCGAACGGCTGCTGGGGCGTCAACTCGCGGGCGGTGTCGAAATCAAATACCTGCCGCAAGGCGTTCAGGTCCGCATCAAGGCATTGATCCAGAATTCCTGAAACCGGCCGGCTTCCGGCAACGTTGCGGGGGTCGGCTCACGCCCATCTGCGGCGGCGGCGGAACCGATCGAACCGCGTTCCGGTAGGCCAGACCATTGCCATGGGGCCAAGCGCTCTCTACCTCCCAACAGAAGCAACGCCACAACACCATAGCGGAGACGATCCATGTCCACTTCAGGTCCCGGCCGGCAGGGCCCCAACCGAATGCTCGACGAGTTCGCGCGGATGATGACCGACGCCGCCGGTGCCGCCCAAGGGGTGCGCCGTGAGGTGGAGACGGTGTTCAGGGCACAGGGCGAGCGCTTCCTCAACCAGATGGATCTCGTCCAGCGCGAGGAATTTGAAGCTGTTCGCGACATGGCCGCGAAGGCGCGTATGGAGAACGAAGTTCTGAAGAAGCGGCTTGATGACCTCGAGGCACGCGTGCCCAGTGCCAAGCCGAAGGCCGGCTGACAGGTTCTCCACAGGCAATCAACAACTTTCGAACAACCTATGGTCGAACCGGATTATCCTTTGCCGAGAGTCGCTTAAGACTCCCGGCGAGGCCCTTCTCCGGGGTGCCAAAATCGATTGACGGTGAATATTTGGTTAACGCCCCTTAGCGCGAGGACTCGCGGTCTATATGCTGATTCATAAGGGTGATTCGACGCTGTGCGGTGGCGGTGTCACCCCTGCGGGGCGCCTTGGCGGCAATCGGCATCCCCGCCGAATTGGATACGGGGACGTGGACATGAGTCTGATTGAATTTGCCTCTTTGAGGCAGTCTCATCCGGTCGATATGATCGAATGGGTCGCTGCGGCTCGGGAATGGGCGTTCGAGCGCTCGGGCGACGACGAGATCGCGGTGGCGGTGGCCGGAGTCTGGACCGATTACTCGGTTTCGTTCTCCTGGCTGGAGAATATCGAGGCGCTGCATTTGGGCTGCGCCTTCGACCTCAAGATCCCCGCGCATCGTCGCTCCGAAGTGCTCCGGCTACTGGCGCTGATCAACGAGAAGCTGCTCGTCGGGCATTTCGACCTCTGGCAGCAGGAAGGGGCGGTGATGTTCCGCCACGCACTGCTGCTGTCCGGCGGCGCTGAGCCGACCAGCCAGCAGGCCGAACGGATGCTGGCGACGGCGCTGGAAAGCTGCGAGCGCTTCTATCAGGCATTTCAGTTCGTCGTGTGGGCCGACAAGATGGCCGACGATGCGCTGGCTTGCGCGATTTTCGAGACCGAAGGCGAAGCGTGAGCATGGCCGGCGCGCAGCAGCGCATCCTGCTTCTGGGCGGCGGCAACATGGGCGCGGCGCTGCTTGGCGGCTGGCTGGAAAGTGGGCTGGAACCATCGCGCGTGCTCGTCGTCGATCCAAAGATCGGCGATGCCTTGCGCCCGCTGATCGACCGCTACGGCGTGCGCCATGCGACAGGTGTCCCGGGTGAGGCGTTCGACGTCGTGCTTTTGGCGGTCAAGCCGCAGGTGATGGGGGAGGCGCTTCCGGTGTTACGCGCGGCGCTCAAGCCGGCAAGCCTCGTGGTGTCGATCGCCGCCGGAACCTCGGTGGCGGCGATCGAGGCGAAACTGGGTGAGCGACCGGTGGTGCGAGCCATGCCGAACACGCCGGCGCTGATCGGCCGGGGCATCACGGGCGCCTACGCCAATGCGCGGGTCGAAGCCGCGGGGCGCGCCGTCGCGGACGGTCTCCTGTCGGCGAGCGGCCCGGTTGAGTGGGTCGAGAGCGAGGCCCTGATCGATGCCGTAACCGGCGTCTCGGGCAGTGGCCCAGCCTATGTGTTCTATCTCGCCGAATGCCTGGCGAAAGCTGGCGAAACGGCGGGACTGCCGGCCGATCTCGCGATGCGGCTGGCGCGGCACACGGTCGCCGGCGCGGGCGAGTTGATGATCCGGTCCGAGGACACGCCGGAAAAATTGCGCCGGAACGTCACCTCGCCGAACGGTACCACCCAGGCCGCGCTCGATGTCTTGATGGCGGACGACGGTTTGGCGCCGCTGATGCGGCGGGCCGTACAGGCAGCGCGCGACCGTGCCGAGGCATTGTCGAGGGAGTAGGTGAATGTCGGCAGGCAAGGGTCCGGCGCCGGAAATCGGCTTCGACGATTTCATGAAGGTCGATATCCGCGTCGGCACGATCGTCGAGGCGGCGCCGTTTCCCGAAGCGCGCAAGCCGGCGTTTCGCCTGACCATCGACTTTGGCGCGCCGATCGGCCGTAAGAAATCCTCCGCCCAGATCACCGCGCATTATGACGCCGAGGCGCTGGTCGGCCGGCAGGTGCTCGCCGTCGTCAATTTCCCGCCGCGGCAGATCGGCCCGATGATGTCGGAGGTGCTGACCCTCGGCGTACCGGACGCAGCTGGCGAGGTCGTGCTGCTCGGGCCAGGCCACACGGTGCCCGACGGCGGCCGGATGTTTTGAGCGGGCTTAAGCCGGCACGCGAATGAGCGCGCGCAAGCCGCCGAGATCACTGTCCGACAGGAGGATGTCGCCGCCGTGGCTGCGGGCGATGTCGCGGGCGATCGCAAGGCCGAGGCCGGTGCCGCCGCTGTCGATGTTGCGGGCGGTGTCGAGCCGCACGAACGGCTTGAAGACTTCCTCGCGCTGTTCGGCGGCGATCCCGGTGCCGTTGTCCTCGACGGTGATGGTCAGCCACCGTCCCTGGTGGTTGGCGCGGACGCGGATTCGGTCGCCGTGGCGCAAGGCGTTGGTGACGACGTTCGTCACCATGCGGGTGAAGGAATCCGGTCGCACCGCGAGGCGTGGATCGCCGGCGATTTCGACCGCAATCTGCTTGCCCTTCAATTTGGCTTCGGTCCGGAATTTGCCGAGCACCGGGACAAGGTCGAGTTCACCGACCTCCTCGGCCGCCTCGTCCTTGGCAAAGGCGAGATAACCCTCGAGCATGCGCTGCATTTCGTCGACGTCGGCGTTCAACTCGTCCTGGTCTTCGCCTTCGCCGAGCAGGGCAAGCTGCAGCCGGAAGCGCGTCAGGATGGTCCGCAGATCGTGACTGACGCCGGTCAGCATGGCCGTGCGCTGTTCCATCTGTCGCTCGATTCGGTCGCGCATCTGGATGAAGGCGAGCGAGGCGCGCCGAACCTCCGAGGCGCCGCGCGGGCGAAAGTCCGGCGGCATTGGCTGGCCGCGCCCGAAACCCTCGGCCGCCGCGGCCAGAGCCTGGATCGGACGGATCTGGTTGCGTAGAAACAGGATGGCGATGATCATCAGCACCAACGATGTTCCGACCATCCACACGAGGAAAATATGCGTGTTCGAGGCATAGGCGGAGTTGCGCGGCGCGAACACGCGCAAAACCTTCTCGTCCAGCTGGATGCGGACTTCGACGATCTTGGATTGGCCGACCGTATCGATCCAGAACGGTCGCCCGATCCGGGCGGTGATCTCCTCGCTGAGGATGCCGTCGAGGATGTTGAAGAACGGCTTCGGACCCAGAGGGGGCAGGGGACCGGGCGGCAGCACCGAGACATTGAGACCAAGCCGGTTGCGAGCAATGCCGATGACCTGGGAATAGTCGCTGCCCGGCGACTGTGCTTCGACGAGGTCGGTAATAGCCGCGATGTCGCGCACCACGGCGGTCGACAGCCTATGGGTCACGAGCTGCCAGTGCCGCTCCATGAACACCACCGTCACCACACCCTGTAGCAGGACCACCGGTGCGATGATGATGATCAGGGATCTCGCATAGAGCCCCTTCGGCATGAAACGCTGGATGATGCGGGGAATGGGTCGCAGGGGCCCGCGCCAGATGTCGATCGTCGGCAGCTTGCCCCACCCCCAGCGCGGCCGCCACGCGCGGCGCCGGGTAGACGCCCCGAACCGCCACGGCCGCTTTTGGATGAGGCGTTCGATCAGGGTCACGACCGCTCTGGCCTCAATCCGTGTTCAGGCGATAGCCGATGCCGCGCACCGTCTGAAGCCACAGGGGATTTGCCGGGTCGCTTTCGATCTTGCGACGCAGGCGGTTGATCTGAACGTCGACGGTGCGCTCGCCAACCTCCGTCTCGTCTGCAAGAAGATCCTGACGCTGGATCGTCTCGCCCGGATTGCCGGCGAACTGGCACATCATCTCTTGCTCGCGTTCGGTCAGGCGGATGATCTCCGGCCCGCGTTTCAGTTCGCGGCGCGACAGCGTGAAGGTGAATGGGCCGAAGCGCACATGTTCCAGTTTCTGAATCGGCGCCTGGCTCCCGCGCCGCAGGATGTTGTTGATGCGCAAAAGCAGTTCGCGGGGATCGAATGGCTTCGGCAGATAATCGTCGGCGCCGGCTTCCAGTCCTTCGATCCGCTGCTCGGTCTCCGAACGCGCCGTCAGCATCAGCACCGGCGATTGTCGGTCGGCGCGGAACGAGCGCACCAGTTCGATGCCGTTCTCCCCGGGCATCATCACATCGACGATCAGGAGATCGAAGTCGAGCCCGTCGAGGATTCGCCGGGCCTCCCTGGCATTCGCAGCCATCGAGACGCGAAAATTCTGCTCGGACAAGAATCGCGATAGCAGCGAGCGGATGCGACGGTCGTCGTCGACGACGAGAATGTGGGGGGCATCGTCTCCGAGCGATGTCATCTCGCCCGAGGTCTCCCCGGCGAACTCGTTCATAGCGGGTCTTTCCAATTGATGCCTTGCTTCTTGAACCACTCGCGCGTCGCCGGCCGGTCCGCCGCCATCTGCCTGAGAAAGGCGCCGATCGGCGCCGCGTCGGAGGGCGCGGCATCGCTCAACGCCGCGTCGATGCGACGTGCCTGCTCCCGCGAGAGCTCCAGCGTCAGCTCGCGCCCCTTCACGGTCGGATAGAGGCAGCGCTGTCGGCGATCCTCCACCCCCGGCATCTGACGGATGAAGCCATCGTCGATGAGCTGGCGCAACACCCGCGACAGCGATTGCTTGGTGATCTGCAAGAGGTCGAGGAGATCGGTGATGGTCATGCCGGGCGCGCGGTTGACGAAATGCAGGATTCGGTGATGGGCGCGCCCGAACCCGTAGCGGGCCAGAATCGAATCAGCATCGGCGGTGAATTCGCGATAGGCGAAGAACAACAACTCGATCATCCGGAAGTCCGGATTTCCGAAGGTCGGCAGGGGCTCCAGCACAATGGCTTCGGCGGCATCTTCCGTGCGCGCATCGGAGGTCAGGGCAGCATCCATAATTTAGGTCAGCACCATTGACGTAATTTCCTACCATTGTTACACCGGACGGCGAAGAGTGGAAACCGTCGCTGGTCCGCCATCCAGGGACCAGAGACATTGACGCGGATCCACCCCTCGGCCGACAGTCGACCGCCGCCAGATGATGATAGGGAGGACGCCGGAACAGGCGTCGCGAGCACCATGAGCAATGTTCCATTCGACCAGCTTGACGGCGAAATCTGGTTCAACGGCCAGTTCGTGCCCTGGAAGGACGCCAAGATCCACGTACTGACGCACGGGCTGCATTATGCCAGCGCCGTCTTCGAGGGCGAGCGGGCCTACGGTGGCACGGTGTTCAAGCTGCGCGAGCACACCGAACGCTTGATCGAATCCGGTCGCATGCTTGGCTTCGCGCTGCCCTACAGCGCCGACCAGATCGACGCCGCGACGAATGAACTGCTCGAGCGGCAGGGTTTCGCGGACGCCTATGTCCGGCCCATCGCCTTCCGTGGCTCGGAGATGATGGGCGTCTCGGCCCAGAAGAACCGCATCAACGTGGCCATCGCCATCTGGCAGTGGCCGAGCTATTTCGATCCCGAGCAGCGCATGAAGGGCATCCGGCTGGATCTGGCGGAGTATCGACGGCCGGACCCGCGCACCGCGCCGTCCAAGGCCAAGGCCACCGGCCTCTACATGATCTGCACGATCTCCAAGCACGCGGCCGAAGCCAAGGGCTACGCCGACGCGATGATGCTCGATTGGCGCGGCCAGGTGGCCGAGGCGACCGGCGCCAACGTCTTCTTCGTCAAGGACGGCGTCCTGCACACGCCGACGCCCGACTGCTTCCTCAACGGCATTACCCGCCGCACCGTGATAGATCTCGCGCGCCGCCGCGGCATCGAGGTGAAGGAGCGGGTGATCATGCCGGAGGAACTGGCAAGCTTCGAGGAATGCTTCCTCTGTGGCACGGCGGCCGAGGTGACGCCGGTCTCCGAGATCGCCGACTGGCGGTTCACCCCCGGCGAGACGACCCGGCGGCTGGTCGACGATTACACCGACGCCGTACAGCCGAAGCGCGCGGCGGCGGAGTAGGACGCCCGGCGGGCCGGCCGGACGGCGATGCGGCAATGATCCCCTGGCAAAAGCTCGACAGCGCGACGATTCCCGGAACGACCGGTGAGCTCCGGCTGATGCGGCGCGGCACCGAGTTCTCGATCATGCTCGGCGACAACGAACTGATGAACAGCCGCCTCTCAGGCTCGGAAGAAGCGCTCGCGCGTCTGTCCTGCGAGAGAATCGCGGACCGGGCGAAGCCGCACGTCCTCGTCGGCGGGCTCGGCATGGGGTTTACGCTCCGCGCCGTCCTGTCCCATCTCGGCGGCGACGCCAGCGTGATTGTCGCCGAGCTTGTGCCGGCGGTGGTCGCCTGGGCGAAAGGCCCGATGGCGCATCTCGTCGACGGGAGCCTCGACGACCCCCGCGTGAGCATAACGGTGACGGACGTCGCCGAGCTCATTCGCGGCGGCAAGGCAGCTTATGACGCGATCCTTCTGGACGTCGACAACGGCCCCGAGGGTCTGACGAGCCGCGCCAATGACGGTCTTTACGATCTCGGAGGACTGGAAGATGCGCGACGCGCGCTGCGTCCAGGCGGGGTGCTGGCGGTCTGGTCGCAAGGGCCGGACAGCGGCTTTACCGGACGGCTTCGCCGGGCCGGCTTCAGCGTCGACGAGGCGCGTGTGCGCGCCAGCCGCACGGGCCGTGGCGCCCGGCACGTCATCTGGATCGCGACGACATAGGTCCGCGCGTCGCGGAAACCACGTCCAAGCGTTTCGCGAAAGCTTTCCCAGAGCCAAGCAGCATTTGCGCCAAGGGGCAGCGGCGGTTATCCCGTGCTCAACATGGCGGCCGCGCGATCTTGGCTAAGGCTGGACATCAACGCCGACGCACAACTGGTTGAGGAGACTCCCGTTTTGACACAACTCAGCGCCGAGATCGTGCCCGTCACGCCGTTCCAGCAGAACTGCTGCATCCTCTATGACACCGAGGCCAAGACCGGCGTCGTGGTCGACCCCGGCGGCGATGTCGAGCGGATCGTCGCGGCGATCGAGGCCGCCGGCATTGCCATCGAGGCGATCTGGCTGACCCACGGCCATATCGACCACGCGGGCGGTGCGATGGAGCTGAAGGAGCGGCTCGGCGTCGACATCGTCGGACCCCATCGGGACGACGCGTTTTTGCTGTCAGGTCTCGAGAACCAGGCGCTGATGTTCGGCGTCGGCGGCGCGGTGCGCAATTGCACGCCGGACCGCTGGCTGGAAGAGGGCGAGACGGTCGGCTTCGCCGGGCAAGTCTTCGAGGTGCTGCACACGCCGGGCCACGCGCCCGGCCATGTCGTATTCTACCATCGCCAGGCGAAGTTCCTGCATGCCGGCGACGTCCTGTTCGCCGGTTCGATCGGACGTACCGACCTGCCGGGCGGCGACCATGCTGCCCTGATCCACTCGATCAAGCAGAAGGTGCTGCCGCTCGGTGACGATGTCGGCTTCATCTGCGGTCATGGGCCGGGCGGACGCCTTGGCGACGAGCGCCGTACCAACCCCTTTCTGACCTGATAGCCGCGCCCCGTCGGGCCCGGCGGTCAGCCGCCGGTGCAGAACAGGGATTTGCCCGCTGCGTCCATATAGGTGCCGAAATTCGGATCGAAGCTGGGATGCGCGCGGGTGCAGGCACTCAGCCATTCCCGCGTCCACGGCTCGCCAGAGCGCGCCTTGCGCACAGGGCGCGCGCTTCGATCCAACTTTGCGGCGGCATGTCGGTCATAGTTTGGAGCGATGCGGATGATCTTCGCGCCGCCGGTCTCGATGATGTCGA
Organism: Aurantimonas sp. C2-5-R2; assembly: GCF_036549495.1. Taxonomy (NCBI): domain Bacteria; kingdom Pseudomonadati; phylum Pseudomonadota; class Alphaproteobacteria; order Hyphomicrobiales; family Aurantimonadaceae; genus Aurantimonas; species Aurantimonas sp. C2-5-R2. The sequence continues at coordinate 40,363 of NZ_JAZHLJ010000015.1, read as the reverse complement.
TGCCGGAAGCCGGCATGGGACGGCGATCCAGCCGTTCGCGCGCCACGTCGATGACTCGCGGTCCGTTCGGCATGGCGCCGAGGCCGGAATGCCGCTTCCATGCCGAGGCGCGGGAGGGCAGGGCGCGGCGATCGGAGTATCCGGTGGACATCATCGTGAAGGAACCCTGCGAGCGTGCCGAAGCCCCCTGTTTCTCGACTGCGCGCCAGGCACGATTTCGCCCACGCACGGTCAGGACGTCGAAATTCGGCCTGCGTTTGATCGACCCGCCGTCCTCCAGAAACTCCTCCCGTTCATTGGTGGAATAGATATCAGGAGCGGTTCGGATGCCGCCCCCATCCTCGATCAACTCTTCCCGCTCGTCCGTAACGTAGATATCGGGCGCAGTCCGGATGCCACCGCCATCCTCGAGAAACTCCTCGCCCTGAGCGGAAAAGTCGATGATCTGGGCGGTTCTGACGCCGCGATTACTGTTGTGGGACGTTTCGCTCGAAGCGGGCCCCGAGGCCAGCATCAGAAAGGACAGCGCGGCTGCGGTCGTGCGAATTGCCAAGCGATTTCGGCGTTGCATGACGATCTCCCGTTTAGGCCCCTTGCGAGGCGTTCGGCAGAGCCCTTGCACGTGGCGTGCCAGACGATTCTGTTCCATCCCGGCACTCCAACACGGAGATCGGAGACAAAAAAGCCCGCCGTGCGATGCGCGGCGGGCTATCCCAAGCTATTTTGTCCCGTTACGGCACTTTCGCGCCGATTGCATCGGCGCTTCGGTCCGCCGTCAATCGGCCGCTTCCAGGTTGACAGCCTTGGGGCCCTTGCCGCGTTTGTCGGGTTCGGTTTCGTACGAGACCTTCTGGTTCTCCTCAAGGCCAGGCAGGCCGGATGCCTGCACTGCCGAGATATGAACGAAGATGTCCACGCCGCCGTCGTCCGGCTTGATGAAGCCGAAGCCTTTCTCGGTATTGAAGAATTTGACCGTCCCGGTTTGTGCCATTATCGGGGTCCTTATCCTGGCATTACGTGTCGCCGTGTGGCGGTGGCAGGCAAGTCTTGACGAGGAAGGGAACCGATACATCGTGGTATCCGGTTTCGGTATACCACCCGGAGGAGGCGCCTCCGATACGCAGTTCGTCCATTACCTTTGTTCGCGAAATTGCCCAAACATCCCTTGAATGCTATCCCGCGCCGGGCGTTGCAAGTAAAAGTTTCTTGGCAAGCTTCACGTTTCATTTTGGGACAGGCGGTCTCACCCGACCTCCCGCACCGCCCACTGTTCAGGCTCATGCGTTCCATGTCGTTACTCTTCGCCGGCTTTTCTTCCTTTCCGAGCGCGCCGCGCAATCCGACCGAGGATCTGGCGCGCGCGTTGCAGTGCGAGCGAGTCCGCTCCGATGGTCTCCACGCTGAGATTCTGCCCGTCGAGTGGGAGGGGAGCTGGTCGCGGCTTAAGGCCGCGATCGAAGCCGTGCGCCCGACGACCGTTGTGCTGTTCGGCCTCCACCAGCGCGCCGAACGCCTTCGCATCGAACTGGTCGCGCGCAACCGTCGCGAGCTCGGCCATGCCGACGCGGTCGGCGGCTTCCCATCGGGCCCGGCGGTGCTGGACGGTCCCCAGTCGCTGCCTGCAAATCTACCGTGGAACGACGTCGCCGCCGCCTTGCGCAGTGCCGGCGCCTCCTTCGAGTGGTCGACCAATGCCGGCGGCTATCTCTGCAACGATACGTTCTACCGCCTTGCCCATTATGCCACAGCGCTCGGCGTGCAGCGTTTCGGTTTTATCCATGTTCCGCTGAGCGATGAGGCGGTGGCTGACACCGTCGCGAGCGAAGCGGTGCCGGACGTGTTCTGCAGCGTGCCGGCGGCAACCATCGAACGGGCGGCGCGGGCGCTGGCGGCGGCGTTGCACGCCGGCGCGGACGCGAGCCAGGAAGCGTACCTATGAGCGGGTTCGACGAAGCGGCGTTGACGGACGCCTATGAAAGGGCGCTTTCGCTGGAAAAGGCCGGCGCGCACGCGGCCGCTGCCGAAGCCTATCGCGAGTGTCTGGTGATCGATCCCGAGGACCATGGCGGCGCGGCGGTCCGCATTGCGGCCATGGGTCTGGGCGAGGCTCCGGAATCGGCCGGCGATGCCTATGTGGCGACGCTGTTCGACCAGCATGCCGAGGCGTTCGAGGACATTCTGGTGCGCCAGCTCGGCTACGGCGTTCCAGCGCTGATGGCTGCTCGGATCGCGGAGATCGCGCCCGGTCCCTACCAGCGCGTGCTCGATCTCGGTTGCGGCACCGGGCTTGCCGGCGAGGCGCTACGGGATCGGGCGACGACACTGCTCGGCGTCGATCTGTCGGAAGGCATGATCGAGACGTGTTTCGACAAGGGTATCTACGACGATCTCTATATCGGCGAGGCGGTCGGTTTCCTCGCCGAGTTCGACGAGGAAGAACCGTTCGACCTGATCGTCGCCGCCGACGTGCTGCCTTATCTCGGCGGCCTCGACGCGCTGTTTTCCGGAGTCGCCGCACGGTTGGCGCCCGGCGGAATCTTCGGATTTTCAACCGAGACACTGTCCGAGGCAACATTCGCCGGACGCGATTTCATGGTCGGCCTGCACCAGCGCTTCCATCACCGCGAGACGTATCTTGGGGACCGGCTCGCCGCGCACGGATTCGATTGCCTGGAATGCGGACCGATCGTCGTCCGCCTCCAGGAGGGGCAGCCGGCCCCTGGTCATCTGGTGCTGGCGCGGCGTCGGGACTGGTGAGCCGACACTGCGTCAGATTTATAAGGCGGCGGCAGGGGCGGGGGCGCTTCGTGAGCCATGCCGGTCATCCCCGCCGCTGACTGCCGAGTCAGGCCGAAACGACCGTCTGCCTCTGCTCGCCGAGGCCTTCGATCCCGAGCGTCATGACGTCGCCCACCTTCAGGTACTTCGGCGGCTTCATTCCCATGCCCACGCCCGGCGGCGTGCCGGTCGAGATTACGTCACCAGGCATCAACGTGAGAAACTGCGACAGGTAAGACACCATGTGCGGCACGTTGAAGATCAGCGTGTTGGTGTTGCCGGTCTGGCGGCGGTCGCCGTTGACGTCGAGCCACATAGCGAGATTGTGGACATCGCCGACTTCGTCGCGGGTCACCAGCCAGGGACCGAGTGGACCGAAGGTGTCGTGGCTCTTGCCCTTGGTCCACTGGCCCATGCGCTTGGTCTGGAAATCGCGCTCGGACACGTCGTTCATGATCGCGAAGCCGGCGACGTGGTCCATCGCGTCGGCTTCGGACACGTATTTCGCCTTGGCTCCGATGATGATGGCGAGTTCGACCTCCCAGTCGAGTGCCTTGGAGCCGCGCGGCATTTCGACGTCGTCGTTGGGACCGCACAGCGCGGACAGCGCCTTGGCGAAGAGGATCGGTTCGCTCGGCGGCTCTGCGCCGGTCTCGGCGGCGTGGTCCGAATAGTTCAGGCCAATGCACAGGATCTTCTGGATTTGCCCGACGCAGGGGCCCATGCGCGGCGTGCCGTCGACCGCGGGGAGGCTGGAAGGATCGAGAGCCTTCAGCTTGGCAAGCCCGGCGTCGGAGAGGACGTCTCCCGCGATGTCGCCGACATGGGCGCCAAGATCGCGCAGGGTGCCGTTGGCGTCGATAAGTCCCGGCTTTTCTTTGCCCGAGGGGCCATAGCGAACGAGTTTCATGGTGCGTTGTCCGTCCTTCTAACGTGATGGGCAGGAAAGGCGTCGGCGCCTCAGTAGACGGCGCGGCCGCCGGAAATGTCGAACACCGCGCCGGTCGAGAACGAGCAGTCCTCGGACGCGAGCCAGGCGATCATCGCGGCGACCTCGGCGGGCTCGACGAAGCGATTGAGCGGGATTTTCGACAGCATGTAGTCGATGTGCTCCTGGCTCATCTGGTCGAAGATCGCAGTGCGCGCGGCGGCCGGGGTGATGCAATTGACCAGGATGCCGGTGCCGGCAAGCTCCTTGCCGAGCGATTTGGTCAGGCCGATGAGGCCGGCCTTCGAGGCCGAATAATGCGAGGCGTTGGGATTGCCTTCCTTGCCGGCGATCGAGGCGATGTTGACGATCCGGCCATAGCCCTTTTCCAGCATCAGCGGCACGACCGCACGGCTGGTCAGGAATGGCGCGACGAGATTGACCTCGATGGTCCTGCGCCAGACGTCGGGCTCCAACTCCCAGGTCTTGCCGTTGCCGCCGGTAATGCCGGCATTGTTGACGAGGATGTCGATCGCTCCGGCCTTGGCGAAGGCGTCCTTCGCGGCCGCTGCCACCGCGTCGGCGTCGGTCAGTTCGACCGTCTGGCCGCTGGCCTTCGCACCGAGCTGAGTCACCGCTTCCTCGATCGCCGCGCCATCGACATCCCACAGTACCGCCGAACCGCCGCTGGCGAGAATTCGCTCGGCGGTGGCCAGGCCGATGCCGCGCGCGCCGCCGGTGATGATCGCCGTGCGTCCCTGAAGATCGATGCGGTTCATGAGAATCCCCCAAATGGCGGCTCGCGCCGGTCCAACCTTGCGGCCTCATGACATATCGCGGAGAAGGGTGCAATGTATACGTTAGGAGGTGCGGCTCCAGTTTGTGACCTGAAGTTGGAACAGCCCCTAATCGCGCCGATCGCTCATTTTCTATATGCTTCGCGGAAAGCATGGGAGCACGAGATGTCGAAAGCGAGTCCCGCGTTGGAAGCGTTCATTGACGAAACGATCCGAAGGGGTCGTGAGAAAGGCTACGTCCCAACAATTTTTATAGGTATGCGCCAACAACTTGGAACCCGACCTGCCATAGCCAAACTTGTCCAGAGTGGTGATCTTCAGAGCGGCTTCAAGCGCCTGCACAAACTCAATCTGCTGGATTGGACAATCGAAGCCGCGGTAGAGAAGTTCCCTAACGAATTCACCGCTGACGATCTTGGATGCGCATCATTTCGGCTTCGTGAAGCGAGAAAGGGGGATGGCAATGCCGACCGGACCTAGAGACGAGAAGCGCCCCGCCGCCGTCATCGGCAATGTCGTTCGCGCCATGCGGATCGACTCCAACGAAGGCGCATGATGAAGACCTGACGGCCCCCCGGAGCTGAGGCATGGTCAGATCGCCAGGTACTGGAGACGCAATTCCTTGTTGTCGATGATCTCCTGGGCGGTGCCGTCGAAAACCACTTCGCCCATTTCCAGGATGATCGCCCGGTCCGCCAGATGCAGCGCGGCGATGGCGTTCTGTTCGACCAGGATCGTGGTGATGCCCAGCTGTTTGATCTCCTCCAGAATCCGCTCGATCTCATGCACGATCACCGGCGCCAGGCCTTCATAGGGCTCGTCGAGCAGCAGCAGCTTCACCTCGCGGGCGAGGGCCCGCGCCACCGCGAGCATCTGCTGCTCGCCGCCCGACATCGTGGTGCCTTCCTGGGTGCGGCGCTCCGCCAGCCGCGGAAAGTGATCGTAGATCCGCTCCAGCGTCCAGCCGATGGGCTTTTCGATCTGGGCGAGCTTGAGGTTTTCCTCGACGGTCAGGCCCGGGATGATCCGACGGTCCTCGGGAACCAGCTGGATACCGGCCTGGGCCGCCTGATAGCTCTGCATTTCGTGCAGCGGCTGGCCTTCCAGCCAGATCTCGCCGCGCTTGAGCTCGGGTTGCCCCGCGCGGGCGATGGTGCGCAGCGTCGAGGTCTTGCCGGCGCCGTTGCGGCCAAGCAGCGCCAGGATCTCGCCCTCGCGCACCTCGAAGGATACGCCCTGGACGATATAGCTTTCGCCGTAATAGGCGTGCAGGTCCCGTGCGGCGAAGAACGGCGTCGCACCGGTCCCGGCCATAGGGCGAGGGGAGGCCGGGCGTTCCGTCGTGGCGATGGTCTCGCTCATAGATGCGCTCCCCCGAGATAGGCTTCCTGCACGCGCGGATCGGTCTTGATGTCTTGCGGCGTGCCCTCGGCGATGACGGTCCCCTGCGCCATGACGCTCACGGTGTCGGCGAGCGAGAAGACCACATGCATGTCGTGTTCGATGATCACCTTGGTGATCTTGCGCTTGGCGATCTTCTTCAACAGCTCGACGGTGTTGTTGGTGTCGGCGCGCGACATCCCGGCGGTCGGCTCGTCGAGCAGCAGCAGCTTGGGTTTCTGGACCAGGCACATGGCCAGCTCCAGGCGCCGCTTGTCGCCGCGCGACATCGAATTGACGATCTGGTCGCGCTGGTCCGCCAGGTGCAGGTCTTCCAGGATTTCCTCGGCTTCCGCCTCAACCTGTCGGCGGTCCGCCGCGCGCTTCCACAGATTGATGCGGAAGGCCCCGTCCGCCGACGCGAAGGCGGGGATCATGACGTTTTCCATCACCGTCATCTCGCCGAAGACTTCCGGCGTCTGGAACACCCTTGCGATGCCGGCCTGATTGATCTGGTGCGGATGGCGGCCGAGCAGCCCATGGCCGTTGAACTCGACCGAGCCTTCATCCGGAACGATGCGCCCCACCAGACAATTGAGCAGCGTCGACTTGCCGGCGCCGTTGGGGCCGATGATGGCGTGAATTGTCCCTTCCTTGACGTTCAGATTGACGTTGTCGAGGGCCTTGAGCCCGCCGAAGCGCTTGTTGACGCCGCTGATCGCGAGAATATCCATGCCGGTTCCTCTATTCCGCGGCCGAATGGGCCGAGTGCGGCATGTCGGGCATTTGTTTATTGCCCGCCGTCTTCGGCTTGCGGATGATTCCGCCGATCCGCCGTAGCCCCTCCATGATGCCGCCCGGCAGCGCGATCACCAGGACCATGAATAGAAGACCGAGCGTCAACAGCCAGCCTTCGCCGACGAAGGGACTGGTAATCGCGACCATCGTCTCCTGCGCCCAGTCGGGCAGGAAGTCGAAGGTACGATAGAGGAAGCTGTCGTTGAACGAGGAGAAGATCTGCTCGAGATATTTCATCACCGCCGCGCCGATGACCGGCCCGAGCAGCGTGCCGACGCCGCCGAGGATGGTCATCAGAACGACTTCGCCCGATGCGGTCCACTGCATGCGGTCCGCGCCCGCCAACGGGTCGGTGATGGCCAGCAGACCGCCCGCAAGGCCGGCATACATGCCCGAAATGACAAAGGCCGTCAGCAGATAGGGTCGGGTGTTGAAGCCGGTGAAGGCCATCCGGTTCTGGTTGGATTTGATGGCGAGCAACATCATGCCGAAGGTCGAATTCTTGATCCGCATCGCCAGGAAGAAGGCAAGGATCAAAAGGATCGCGCAGAAATAGAAGCCGGCCCATCCCTGCAGTTCGATTCCGAAGAAATTCGGCGACGGCAGCGACGCGGAGGCGGTGCCGAAGGCGCGGTCGATGACCCGCGGATCGCTGCGCGATATCTGCAGACCCGTCTCCCCGTTGGTGATCGGCGTCAGCACCGAATAGGCGAGGTTGTAGGACATCTGCGCGAAGGCCAGCGTCAGGATCGAGAAGTAGATGCCCGACCTGCGCAGGCTGACGAAGCCGATCGCCAGCGCGAACACGCCGGCGACGAGGATCGCGAAGACCAGCCCGAAGACGGCGTTCATCGACAAGAGCTTGAACATCCAGACCGCGGCGTAGGAGCCCGCACCCAGGAAGGCGGCGTGGCCGAAGGACAGATAGCCGGAGAAGCCGAACAGGATGTTGAAGCCGAGCGCGAAGATCCCGAAGATCGCGAACTTCTGCAGGATGTCTGGATAACCGGCGCCGATCGGCGCCAGCCAGATCGGCATGGTCAGGATCGCCGCCGCGAAAAGCGCGACATAGACATAATCCCCCATCGGCCCCTCGAAGAAGCCGCGCTGGCGCTTGGCTGCCGGCGGAGTCGAACGATGCGGACCGGTCTCGGCGGTCGATACGGAGGGTGAAACAGCGCTGTTCATCGGATCAGACCTCCATGACGCCCTTGCGGCCCATCAAGCCGCGTGGACGGACGAGCAGGACGACGACGGCGACGAGATAAATGATGATCTGGTCGATGCCCGGAACGATGTCCTTGACCTCGGTCAGCGAGGCGAAGGACTGCAGAATTCCCAGCAAGAAGCCGGCAACCACCGCGCCGGGAAGCGATCCCATGCCGCCGACGACGACGACGACGAATGACAAGACCAGGAAATCCATCCCCAGATGGTAGTTCGGCGCGAGGATCGGCGTGTACATGACGCCGGCAAGGCCCGCGACGACCGCGGCCAGCCCGAAGACGATCGAGAACTTGCGGCCGATATTGATCCCGAGCAGGCCGACGGTCTCGCGATCCGCCATCCCGGCCCTGACGACCATGCCGAAGGTGGTCAGTTGCAAGAAGGCGAAGACGGCGGCGATGACGACGAGCGAGAACAGGAAATAGACGATCCGCCACATCGGATAGCTGATGCCCGTGACCCCGAACCATTGGCCAATGTCGGCGCTGCCGGCGAGCAGCGGGGGCGCGGTGAGCGGGATCGGGTTGGCGCCGAAATAGTGCTTGACGATCTCTTGCAACACGATCGCCAGGCCAAAGGTCACCAGAATCTGCTCGGCATGGCTGCGCTTGTAGAAGAAGCGGATGAGCCCGCGCTCCATGGCGAGGCCGATCAGGAGCATGACCGGGATCGCCACCAGGACCGACAGGGGGACAGCCCAGTCGACGATCGCGCGGCCGGTGTCTCCCCACCAGATCTCCAGGTAGGGAATTTCCTTGTAGGCCTCGAAAAAGGTGACGCTCTCGTCGCGGACGCGTTCGGAGATCGTCAGCAATTTGGTGAAGGCCACAGCACAGAAGGCGCCGAGCATGAACAGCGCGCCATGGGCGAAATTGACGACACCCAGAGTGCCGAAGATCAATGTCAGGCCGAGGGCGATCAGCGCGTAGGCGCCGCCCTTGTCGAGCCCGTTCAAGACCTGAAGAATAATGGCGTCCATAGGTCCCTCTGATCGATCCTATCGATCCTCGCGAAAGCTGGATGGGCCGCCGGCCCTTCGGTCGGCGGCCCTCATCATGTCAGCCCTGGATCAGGCCGCGCAACCTTTGACTTCCGAGGGGCCGAGTTCACCACCGAAGATATCCGGATCGTAGGTAACCTCATCGCGCGGCACGACCTTGACGATCTCCATGAGATCGAACTGGTTGGTCGGCTCCTGCTTGCCGCGCACCACCAGAACGTCTTTGAAGCACTGGTGGTCGGCGCCGCGATACAGCGTCGGCCCGTTGCCAAGCCCGTCGAACTCGAAGTCCTCGAGCGCCTTGATCAATTCCGGCGGATAGAAGGTGCCGGCAGTCTCGGCGGCGTTGGCATAGAGCAACGTCTGTGCGTAGCAGGTCTGGGCAGCCTGCGACGGCGGCCGACCATAGGCCTCGCCGAACGACTTGGAGAAGGCCTTGGAGGCCTCGTTGTCGAGTTTCCAGTCCCAGTTGGCAGTGCCGAGAATGCCCTTCACGGCTTCACCGGCACCTTGCGCCATCAACTCGGAGAATAGCGGTACGACGATCTCGAACTGTTTGCCGTTGACCTGCTTGCTCTTCATGTCGAACTGGGTAACGGCCTGACGCAGCGAATTGACCATGTCGCCGCCGTAGTGGTTGAGGATCAGGACATCGGCGCCGGAATTGAGCACCGGCGTGAGATACTGCGAGAAATCGCCGGCGCCGAGCGGCGTGCGAACGGCCTGCGCCGTTTTCCAGCCGAGCGCCTCGGTGGCGTTCTTGATCGATTCTTCCTGGGTCCAGCCCCAGGTGTAATCAGCCGTCAGGTGGTACGCGACGCGATCCTTGCCGTATTCCTCGGCGAGCACCGGTCCGAGCGCCTGTCCCGACATGTAGGCATTGAAGAAATGCCGGAAGCCGTAGCGCCGCTTGTCCTTGCCGGTGGTGTCATTGGAGTGGGTCAGACCCGCCATGAAGATGACGCCCATCTCCTGGCAGAGCGACTGCACCGCGATAGCGACACCCGAGGACGAGCCGCCGGTGATCATGATCGCGCCGTCGGCCTCGATCATCCGCTTGGCCGAGGCCCGCGCCGCGTCCGACTTGGTCTGGGTGTCGCCGGTGACGAAGGCGACCTTTTTGCCGAGAATGCCATTACCCTTGAGGTTGGAAGGCTTGAACAGCGGAATCAGCCCGCCATCGCCTTCGCCATTCAGGTGCTTGACTGCCAACTCGTAGGCCCGCAACTCGTCGGCGCCTTCGTCGGCATAGGGGCCGGACTGGGGGACGTTGAAGCCGAGGGTGACGGTGTCGCCTTTCGGATTGTTGCAAAAAGCCTGGTCCTGCGCCCAGGCGCCGCGTGTGAAGACGTGCGGCATGGCGAGACCGGCGCCAACGCCGACGCCCGTCGTGAGCAGCTGCCGACGGGTCCATCCGTCCTTGAAAAATGCCATTGGTGACCTCCCGAATTATTGGATTCCAGCCGAGCGCCGGGCGTCGACCGTGTGGCCGCTGAACGCCGACAATCAGCTTGAACGCCTGCTATCGTTTCCGAAGTGGGGGCGTTCGCCAATAGTACTTTCGGATGACCGCCGAAGTCTGCGGATATACTGCATTGCAGCATGTATGGTGGAGAATTCGCGAGCGGATATTGCACTGCAATCGTAAACGGCTGCCGCATCGTGCGAAAATATCTGCGTAGAACCCGTCCGCGATAGAGGCAAAAAGCCATTGCCAAAGTTTCCAATCTGGCCAAATGCGTAAAAACCGGATTGCGTCAACGGCCACACCGGGCGATAGACGCGCAGGGACGCTGATAGTAAGGGCATGAAATGGCAGTCGAAACATCACCGACCGTGGCGCTTCTCCGGGCGGACTTCGAGAAAGTCCTCGCTGGATGGCTAAAGGCCCAGGCGCGGGAAGGCGTCAAGCGAACGGATCTCGTTTCCGCCAAGGAAACCGAGCAGCAGAGCCGGGAACTTCTGAGTGTCCTTACGGGGGCGATGGAGAACGCCGCCGTCGACGAGGGGTTCGATCTCGGCAAGCCAGCCTGGGATCAATTCCGCGAGACTCTGGAGGCGATCACGGAGAGCCGCACCCAGCGCGGGGTTTCCCCGAAGGAAATGGGCTGGTTCATCGCATCGATCAAGCAGCCCTTGTTCGATCAGTTGCGGTCGATCCTCGCCGACAGCCCGCAAGCCTTCTCAGACGAGATCTGGAACACCACCCGGGTCGTCGATCAGATCGTGCTTCAGGCCATCGAGTACCTCGTTCAGAAGCGCGAAGCGGTGATCGAACGCCAGCAGGCCGAGATGACCGAGGTTTCGGCGCCGGTCGTCAAGATCTGGGATCGGATCGTCACGGTGCCGCTTATTGGGACCCTCGATTCGTTCCGTGCCCAGGCTGTGATGGAGAATCTGCTCGACTCGATCGTGCAGTGGGAAGCGGAAGTCGCGATCATCGACATCACGGGCGTTTCGACGGTGGATACGCTGGTGGCCCAGCACCTCTTGAAGACGGCGGCGGCGGTACGATTGATGGGGGCCGAATGCGTCATCTGCGGTATCAGCCCGAAAATCGCCCAGACGATCGTCAATCTCGGCGTGGAACTGCCCAATATCGTCACGCGCGTCGATCTGCAGAGCGGCCTCGCCCATGCTTTCGAGCGCATCGGCGTTTCCGTGAAGGAGAGTTAAGGGGTGGAATCTTCGTTCGGCACCACCCCCATTGTCACGATCACTGGATGCGTGGTTGTCGCGATTCGCGACGATCTGGACGACCAAGGGGTCGTGACTCTCCAGGATCAACTCGTCGAGGAAGTGGCGCGTCACAAGGCCCGCGGCGTGGTCATCGACATCTCCAGTCTTGAGATCGTCGATACCTTCGCCGGACGGATGCTGGGTGCCATGGCTCAGATGGCCCGCATGATGAATGCGCGCACGATCGTCGTCGGCATGCGTCCGGCCGTGGCGATGACTCTCGTCGAACTTGGCATGACGCTGGAGGGCGTCGAGACGGCGCTGAACGCGGACAGGGCAATCGATCTGATCCTTCACCAATAGAGCATTGAGCGATCCGTGAGCGAGGAAGTTGTGACCGTCAGGCTCGCCCGAGCCGCCGATGTGGCTTTCGCGCGCCAAGCCGCAATGAAGGCGATGGCGTCTCTGGGCGCCAGCGTGATCAAACGAACGAAGTTCGTCACCGCCGTCTCGGAGATAGCCCGCAACGCGATCGTCTACGGTGGCGGAGGTGTGATTTCATTTGCGATTATCGGGAACGGGTCGTTCCGCAAGGTCGTTGCTACATGCTCGGACCGAGGCCCCGGCATCGACGACATCAAGCAGGCTCTCACGGACGGCTTTACGACCGGAGGCGGGTTGGGGCTCGGTTTGAGCGGCGCCCGCCGCCTGGTCGACCGGCTCGAGGTTGAATCGTCCCGCGAGAGCGGGACAACCGTCATATTGGAGTCCGCTGCCCGATGATCTCGCTACAAGTCACGGAAATCAGCCAAGTCGGTGCGGCGCGCAGAAAAGCTCTCCACGAAGCCGAGACGATCGGCTTGTCCGCCAACGACCGCGACCGACTGGCATTGGTCGTCACCGAAGCGGCAACAAATCTGGTCCGGCACGCCCGCGGGGGCGAGATCATTCTGATTCTGCGTGCGGAGGGTGAGGCGGCGCGATTCGACGTCATCGTTCTCGACGACGGACCGGGCTTGTCGGATATCCAGGCTGCAATGACCGACGGTTATACGACGGCGCAGGGGGGCGAACGAGGATTGGGCGGCGGGCTCGGCGCGATCGCGCGCATGTCGGACGCCTTTGACATCTACAGCGACCCGAAGGGCACGACGCTTGCGATCACCATTGGCAAGCTGAAGCAGGACTTGGGGAAAGCCTTGGAGGCCGTCGGCCTGATCGTCCCGAAGCCGGATTTCTCCGAGGGCGGGGACGCCTTCGGTCTGCGCCTGGAGGCGCGCCATACGATGATCATGCTGATGGATGTTCTGGGTCACGGACCCGCGGCGGCGGTCGAGGCTAAAAAAGGTGTCGAGGCCTTCGAGCGGTCGACGGGAGCCTCGCTGGAGGCGACGGCGGCAGAAATTTCGGCGGCCCTGAGCGGCGGGCGCGGTGCCGCCGCTTTACTCGTCGAGCTGCCGCATACCGCCGGCAAACTACGGGCGATGTCACTCGGAAATGTTCGGGGGGAAATATTGTCCCCTGACGGCGCTCGCCACGGCATTCCATCGACGCCGGGCATCGTGGGCGCGAGCGCCAAACAGCCTCGGGTGACGGAGCACAACTGGCCGGCGGAAGGAATGCTGGTGCTTTCGACCGATGGTCTGCGGGGCAGCGAGCGTGTACCGGAACCGTCGTCGCTGTTTTTTCGCGAGCCGATGACAATTGCCGCGACGCTTTACAAGCGGAGGCGGCGGGGAACCGATGACTGCGGCGTGGTTGTCGCGCGAGCAAGGCAGTGAAGGCGGTCGTCACGTCGATTCGTGTCGAGCGGGACGCGGACGTCACGCATACACGCCGCACCGCGCGCCTTGCCGCGCAGGTCGCCGGCGCTGCTACGCGTGATCAGATTCGCTTTGCGACGGCGGTGTCGGAGATTGCCCGCAACGCGCTCCAATATGCGGGCGGGGGAGTTGCCGAATTCGCCTTCGACCGCCCTGAAGACAGGACCCGGCTGATGGCCAGGGTGCAGGACAAGGGGCCTGGGATCGCTGCCGTCGAAACGATGCTACGGGCCTCGGCATCAGGCACACACCGGGCTCGGTCTGGGCCTAAGTGGCTCGCAGAAGCTGGTCGATTATTTCGACCTGAAGACCGGCGCGGGCGGCACACTGGTGACGCTTGGGCTTCACCTGAATGGGAATCGCGACACCGACGATCTCGCAAAGGCGACTGCCGGCGCCCTCATCGACGCCGCGCAAGGCTCCCCGATCGAAGAACTCGCCGAGCAGAATCGCGCATTGCGCGATTCCCTGGCCGAACAGCAATTCCTCCTGCGCGAAATCCATCATAGGACCAAAAACAATCTGGCGATCATCCAGTCGTTGGCGCTGATGCAGGCGCGGCAGGCCAAATCGGAGGAGACGCAGGAAGCGCTCGGGATTTTGACGAACCGCATACAGGCCTTTGCCAACGCACATAATTTCCTGCATCAGGCTGAAGACGTGACCCAGGTCGATATGCGGCAGCATTTGGAGAGCCTCACCGACAGGCTCGCCTCCGCTTTCGGCTCCAGTGGCTTAACGATTGACTGCCATGCCGAGGCGATTTCTATCGGGTTCGAAGCGGCGACGGAGATCGCGCTGGTGGTCAACGAACTGGTGACCAACGCCGCGAAATACGGCGGCGAGAACGGCCATGTGGACATTCAAGCATATCAGCAGGGACCCAATTTCTGTCTTCGCGTCGGTGACGATGGGCCGGGACTGGATAATCCGGAGACGGTGCTTCGAAATTCCAAGTCGCTCGGTTGGCGGATCGTGGAAGGCTGCGCCCGCAAACTGAACGGCAGCCTCGAGGTCGAGGGGACGAAGGGGCTGTCGGTCCTGCTGACCATTCCCAACGACCGGTAAAGAACAGGCTCGGCCGCCGCCGCTTTTCCGCGAAATGCGCTTCTTGCTGGTGTCAAAGTCCCATTTGGATCTGCATCTTCACCTCGCCTTTCGGTGCGCTCGCGGCCAGTTCGAAGGCCTCGACGCTTTGCGCGAAGGGAAAGGTCCGGGTAATCAGCGGCGCGACGTCGATCGTTCCCGAAGCCAGCATCGCGACGCAGCGGTCGAAGACATGGGCATAGCGGAACACATGCTCGACCCGCGCTTCGCGCAGCATCGCCGCCGCGACATCGTAGGCGGCGGGTTTCAGCGGAATGCCGACGAAGACCACCGTACCGCCCGGGCAGAGCGGCTCGAAAATGCCGACGATCGCCCGCTCCGCGCCGGAGCATTCGTAGATGACGTCCGCACCCCAGCCGCCGGTCTGGGCCATCACCGCCTCGACGAGGTTGTCCCGCGCCACATTGACGGTTGAGACCGGTCCGAGCGTGCGGGCAAGGTCCAGCTTGCTATCGTCGATATCGCTGACGATCACATGGGCGCAGCCGGCAGCGAGAGCGGCGAGCACGGTGACCAGGCCGATCGGTCCGGCGCCGATGACGATCGCGACATTGCCGGGCGCCGCGCGCGCCTTGGTCACGGCGTGGACGCCGACGGCCAGCGGCTCGACCATGGCGCCGGCGGGGAAGGAGACGGTGTCCGGCAGCTTGAAGGTGAACGCCTCCGGATGAACGACGCTTGATCTCAGAACGCCATGCACCGGCGGCGTCGCCCAGAAGCGTACGGCCGGATCGAGATTGTAGAGCCCGAGGCGCGTCGCGCGGCTGTCCGGGTCCGGGATGCCGGGTTCCATGCAGACGCGGTCGCCGATTTGGAGCGTTTCGACCCGATCCCCGACTTCGGTGACGATGCCCGACGCCTCGTGGCCGAGGATGATGGGGGCTTTGACGACGAAAGGTCCGATCGCGCCGTGAGTGAAATAATGGACGTCCGAGCCGCAGATGCCGACGGTGTGGATAGCGACCCGCACGTCGCGTGGGCCGAGCGGTTCGTCGACCGGAATTTCGCGGAGCGAGAGTTCGCCCTTTTTCTCCAGCACGAGTGCGCGCCGCTCGCCTTCGTCGGAGGTTCTGATTGCGGCCTGGCTCATTTCTTTCTCCGGTCTTTCATGGTTCCTCTAAGGTCAGACTAGCCTTTTTGCCGCCAGCCGGCGACGCTTTGCACCGCCCTGTCGGCAAATAATGTTGCCGCTCATCCCCGATGGCGCCAGATTGGCGGCGGCGGGATTTCAAGGAGTAGATATGTTCGACAAGGGGATGAACTTCGCGCTCGGCGAGGAGATCGACGCGCTGCGCGACATGGTGCACCGCTTCGCGCAGGAGACGATCGCGCCGCGCGCGGCCGAGATCGACCGCACCAACGAATTTCCCAACGAACTCTGGCAGGAGATGGGCGCGCTCGGCCTGCTCGGGGTTACGGTGGAAGAAGAGTATGGCGGCTCGGCCATGGGCTATCTGGCGCATTGCGTCGCGATCGAGGAGATCTCGCGTGCCTCGGCTTCGGTGGGCCTGTCCTACGGCGCCCATTCCAACCTTTGCGTCAATCAGATCCGTCGCAACGGCACCGAAGAGCAGAAGCGGAAATACCTGCCGAAACTCGTCTCCGGCGAGCATGTCGGCTCGCTGGCCATGTCGGAGAGCGGCGCCGGGTCGGACGTCGTCGGCATGCGGCTCAGGGCCGACAAGCGCAACGACCGCTTCGTCCTCAACGGCACCAAGATGTGGATTACCAACGGCCCGGACGCCTCGACACTGATCGTCTACGCCAAGACCGACCCGGACGCCGGGCCGCGCGGCATCACCGCCTTCCTGATCGAGAAGCAGATGGCGGGATTCTCGACCGCGCAGAAGCTCGACAAGCTCGGCATGCGCGGCTCGAACACCTGCGAGTTGGTCTTCGAGGATTGCGAGGTGCCTTATGAGAATATTCTCGGTGAGGAGGGCGGCGGCGCCAGGGTGCTGATGAGCGGCCTCGATTACGAGCGGGTGGTGCTGTCGGCCGGCCCGCTCGGCATCATGGCCGCCTGCCTGGATGTGGTCGTTCCCTATGTCCATGAGCGCAAGCAGTTCGGCCAGCCGATCGGCGAGTTCCAGCTGATGCAGGGCAAGCTCGCCGACATGTATGTGACGATGAACGCCTGCCGGGCCTATGTCTACGCGGTGGCGGCGGCCTGCGACCGCGGCGAGACCAGCCGCAAGGATGCCGCCGGCTGCATCCTCTACGCCGCCGAGAAGGCGACGCAGATGGCGCTGGAAGCGATCCAGGCGCTCGGCGGTAATGGCTATATCAATGACTACCCGACCGGACGGCTGTTGCGCGATGCCAAGCTCTACGAGATCGGCGCCGGCACCAGCGAGATCCGGCGGATGCTGATCGGCCGCGAGCTGTTCCACGAGACGGGTTGACCTTGCGGGCGGATGCCCGATTTTCCGCGTTCCGCGCAGTTGCGCGAAAACTGTGACCGAAAGGAACTCCCATGCCCCTCAATGACCGCCAGGAAGCGCTCTGCAAGGGGCATGATTTCGACTTCAGCGATTTGAAGGCGGTGATTATCAATTGCACGCTGAAGCGCAGTCCCGAGCGCTCGCATACGGACGATCTGCTGTCGGTTCCGCATCAGATCATGGAGCGAAACGGCGTCGCGGTCAGCCAGTTCCGCCCCGTCGACCATCCCATCGCCTACGGGGTCATGCCCGACATGACCGAACACGGCGCTGCGACGGATGCCTGGCCGGAACTCTGGGAGACGGTGAAAGAAGCAGAGATCCTCGTTCTCGGCACTCCGATCTGGCTTGGCGAGGAAAGCTCGGCCTGCCGGCTGGTGATCGAGCGGCTCTACGGCATGAGCGGGCTGAAGAACGACAAGGGTCAGAGCTTCTTCTACGGCAAGACCGGAGGTTGCGTCGTCACCGGCAACGAGGACGGCATCAAGCATGTCGCGATGACCTGCCTCTACGCCCTCGGCCATCTCGGCTACACGATTCCGCCGCAGGCCGATTGCGGCTGGATCGGCGAGGCCGGGCCGGGGCCGAGCTACGGCGACGAGACGGACAACGGGCCGCTGGGCTACGACAATGATTTCACCCAGCGCAACGCCACCATCATGACCTGGAACCTGATGCACATGGCGCGGATGCTGAAGGATGCCGGCGGCCTGCCACGGCACGGCAACGACCGCGACGCCTGGGAGGCCGGCTGTCGGTTCGATCATCCCAATCCGGACTACCGGTAGCAGGGCAGGGACTTCTATGGCTATGGTCCGGGACGACCGCGTCGCCCGCAGCCAATCTTGAGCACCTCATGTCCGTCCTGACCTCCGCCATCTCGCCCCGCTCCGAGAGCTTTTCCGAAAATCGAGCGGCGATGGTCCGGCAGATGGAAGCGGTCGAGGCGGCCGCCGAAGCCGCGATGGCCGGGGGCGGCGAGAAGGCTCGCGAACGGCATCTGTCGCGCGGCAAACTCTTACCCCGCCACCGCGTCGAGGGGCTGCTCGATCCGGGTTCGCCGTTTCTCGAAATCGGCCTGTTCGCGGCGAACGGGATGTATGACGACGCGGTGCCGGCGGCCGGTCTGATCGCCGGCATCGGCCGGGTGTCGGGCCGCGAGGTGATGGTGCTGGCCAACGACGCCACGGTGAAGGGCGGCACCTATTTTCCGCTGTCCGTGAAGAAGCATCTCCGCGCCCAGGAGATCGCCGCCGAGAACCATCTGCCTTGCGTCTATCTGGTCGATTCCGGCGGCGCCAATCTGCCGAACCAGGACGAGGTGTTTCCCGACCGGGACCATTTCGGCCGCATCTTCTACAATCAGGCGCAGATGTCGGCGAAGGGCATCGCCCAGATCGCCGTCGTCATGGGCTCCTGCACCGCCGGCGGGGCCTATGTGCCGGCGATGAGCGACGAGACCATCATCGTCGCCAATCAGGGCACGATCTTCCTGGCCGGCCCCCCGCTGGTCAAGGCTGCGACCGGCGAGGTGGTCACCGCGGAGGATCTGGGCGGCGGCGACGTCCATACGCGGCTATCGGGCGTCGCCGACCATCTGGCCAGGGACGATCTGCACGCGCTGGCGCTGGCCCGCCACGCCGTCGCCCATCTCAACCGGGACAAGCGGCGGGCGATGGAATTCCAGACGCCGGAAGAGCCGGCCTACGACCCGGAGGAAATCCTTGGGATCGTGCCCGCCGACGCCAAGACGCCCTATGACGTGCGCGAGGTGATCGCCCGCGTCGTCGACGGATCCAGGTTCCATGAATTCAAGGCGCGCTACGGCCCGACGCTGGTCTGTGGCTTCGCCCATATCCGCGGTATGCCGGTCGGAATCATCGCCAACAATGGCGTGCTGTTTTCCGAAAGCGCCGTGAAGGGCGCGCATTTCGTTGAGCTCTGCTCGCAGCGCAAGATCCCGCTGGTGTTCCTGCAGAACATCACCGGCTTCATGGTCGGCCGGCAATATGAGGCGGGCGGCATCGCCAAGCACGGGGCGAAGCTCGTCACCGCCGTCGCGACGACGGCCGTGCCGAAGATCACCATGCTGATCGGCGGCTCCTACGGCGCCGGCAATTACGGCATGTGCGGGCGGGCGTATTCGCCGCGCTTCCTGTGGACCTGGCCGAACAGCCGTATCGCGGTGATGGGCGGCGAGCAGGCGGCCGGGGTGCTGGCGAGCGTCACGCGCGACGGCATTGAGCGGCGCGGCGGCGAGTGGTCTGCCGAGGAGGAAGCCGAATTCAAGCGCCCGACGATCGCGATGTTCGAGCGCCAGAGCCACCCGCTCTATGCCTCGGCGAGGCTGTGGGACGACGGCATCGTCAACCCGGCCAAAACCCGCGATATTCTGGCGCTGTCGCTCGCCGCCGCGCTGAACGCGCCGATCGAGGACACACGGTTCGGGTTGTTCCGCATGTGATGAAATCGGCCTCTGAGCAGGCCAAGGAGCTATCACGCGAGCCGCTCCTTACCCGGTCGCCAGCAGGATCACGCCGCCCAGGATAACCGCCGCCCAGAACAGGCGTTGCCGCAACTGGCCCTCACGCAAGAGCAGGCTGCCCATCAGGACGGTGAGAACGACGCTGAGCTCGCGGGTCGGCGCCACATAAATGATCGGCGTGAAGGTGAGGGCGTAGAGCACGAGAATGTAGGCGAGCGGATTCAAGACCGCGATGGCGATAACGCTCGACCGGTGGTTCGCCCAAAGCGCCGCCACCATCGCCTGGCGTCGCAGCGCGTAAGGTGTGAGCAGCATGACCCGGCCGATGCTCGACACGTAGTCGAGGAGCAACGGCGGAATCAGCAAGGCTGTGACGGCGTAGGCGTCCCAGACGGTATAGCTGGCGATCAGCAAGCCGACGCTGACGCCGAACAGGATCGAGGCGGTGACGCTCTTGGAGCCACGCTTGAGCCCGCCCGACAGAAACAGGACGCCGGCGATGATGACGATCGCGCCGAGGGCGATCTGCCACGTCAGCGGTTCCCCCAGCATCGTGACGGCGAAGATCGTGGCCAGGAACGGCCCGGTCGCACGTGCGGCCGGATAGACGATCGACAGATCGCCGTTGCGATAGCCGCGCTGCAACAACAGGAAGTAACCGAGATGCAGCGCCGTGCTGCCGAGGATGAAACCGGACTGCCAGGCGCCGAAATCGGGGCGCTGGGAGACGACGACATAGATGGCCAGCGGCAAATAGAGGACGAGCGTGACCATCGAGAAGAGCCAGATCAACTCGGGGCCGCCCCGGATTTTCTTGACGAGGAAGTTCCAAGTCGCGTGGCAGAACGCCGCCGCGAGAACGAGGACAAAACCAGAAATTGTCATGAGGGCCCCTGAAGACGATGAGGATGAAACAGGCGCGCGCCAGCGCACCCAGCCATCCCCCCTAGTTTTTTTGTCTTTCAGGTGTCTGCCGTACACGGCTCGTAACGGCGCTCGGACCAGCTTGCGAAGGCAACGGAACCCTAGCCGCACATGGATGGGTGGAAATCACATTAGACCGGTCTCGACACGCGTGGAAGGATAAGGTGCCACCCGACTGGAGCGGCCCTCGAATCCGATTGCTCAGTGTGCTACATTGTAGCCCAAAGGAGCGCATCATGGCCGAAAATGCCGTCGTCAGGGCCCGTATCAGCAAGGAAACCAAAGAAGAGGCCGCCGCGGTCCTCGCGACGATGGGGCTGTCGGTGTCCGATGCGTTTCGCATGCTGATGGTGCGAGTGGCCAGGGAGAAGAAGCTGCCCTTCGCGCCCTTCGTTCCGAATGCCGAGACAATCGCGGCTATTGAAGAGGCCCGCCGAGGCGACGGGGAGAAGTTCGACAGCATCGACGCCCTCATGGCCGATCTGAATGCGGACGATTAGACGTACGGCTCGCTTCCGACGAGACTACAAGCGGATGGCAAAGGGGCGGTACGGCGCAATATTGGATACCGAGTTGCGAACCGTGCTCGCGTTACTCATCGAGGACAACGATCTGCCGGAGACCTATCGCGACCATGCGCTGACGGGCGATTGGAACGGCTATCGCGATTGCCATCTGAGGCCGGATCTCCTGCTCATCTATGCTAAGCTGTATGATAAGGAACTGACCCTGGTGCGGCTGGGCTCGCACAGCGACCTCGGCTGGTAGGCATGGCACAGCATCGTCAACGACTGTTCACCACTCTGCTCATCGCCAATCGTGGCGAGATCGCCTGCCGGGTCATCCGCACGGCGAAGCGGCTGGGCATTCGGACCGTCGCGGTGTTTTCCGATGCCGACGCGCAAGCGCTGCATGTCGAAATGGCCGACGAGGCGGTGCATATCGGCCCGGCGCCGGTCGGCGAGAGCTATCTCAAGGGCGACCGCATCATCGCCGCGGCGAAGCGGACCGGCGCGGAGGCGATTCACCCCGGCTACGGCTTCCTGTCCGAGAATCCGGATTTCGTCGCGGCGGTCGAAGCGGCGGGGCTTATCTTCGTCGGCCCATCGGCTTCGGCGATTCGGGCGATGGGCCTGAAGGACGCCGCCAAGAAGTTGATGCACGCGGCTGGTGTGCCGGTCGTTCCGGGCTATCACGGCGACGAACAGAATCCCGATTTCCTCGCCGGCGAGGCCGGTAAGATCGGCTATCCGGTGCTGATCAAGGCCCGGGCCGGCGGCGGCGGCAAGGGCATGCGCCGCGTCGACGATCCGGCCGCGTTCGCCGCTGCGCTGGAAGGCGCCCGGCGCGAGGGCGCGGCGTCCTTTGGCGATCCGCACTGCCTGATCGAGAAATATGTCGAAAAGCCCCGGCATATCGAGATCCAGGTGTTCGGCGACAGCCACGGCAACGCCGTGCATCTGTTCGAGCGTGACTGTTCTTTGCAGCGCCGCCATCAGAAGGTGA
Organism: Aurantimonas sp. C2-5-R2; assembly: GCF_036549495.1. Taxonomy (NCBI): domain Bacteria; kingdom Pseudomonadati; phylum Pseudomonadota; class Alphaproteobacteria; order Hyphomicrobiales; family Aurantimonadaceae; genus Aurantimonas; species Aurantimonas sp. C2-5-R2. Next base: position 18,487 of record NZ_JAZHLJ010000015.1, on the reverse strand, counting down.
TCGAGGAAGCGCCGGCGCCCGGCATGACGCCCGAAATGCGCGCCGCCATGGGCGAAGCAGCGGTCACCGCCGCCAAGGCGATCGGCTATGCGGGGGCGGGGACGATCGAATTCATCGTCGATGCTTCCGATGGCCTCAGGCCCGACCGCTTCTGGTTCATGGAGATGAACACGCGGCTGCAGGTCGAGCACCCGGTGACGGAAGCGATCACCGGCCTCGATCTGGTGGAACTGCAATTGCGCGTCGCGGCCGGCGAGGTATTGCCGCTCACGCAGGAGGATCTGGCGATCCACGGCCATGCCTTCGAGGCGCGAATCTATGCCGAGGATGCGGCCCGCGGCTTCCTGCCGGCGACCGGAACGCTGACCCATCTCAGCTTTCCGGCGGGCGAGGGGCTCCGGATCGACACCGGCGTTTGCGCGGGCGACCGGATCACCCCGCATTACGATCCGATGATCGCCAAGTTGATCGTCCACGGCCCGGACCGCCCCTCGGCGCTCCGGCTCTTGCGCCGGGCTTTGGCCGGGACGCAGATCGCCGGCTCGGTGACCAATGTCGCGTTCCTCGGCCGGCTCGCGGCGCATGAGGGCTTTGCCGCCGGCGATGTCGATACCGGGCTGATCGGCCGCGATCAGGAGGCGCTGACGGCAATCGCGCCGGCCCCGCCGGAAATCGTGGCGACCGCCGCGCTGGCGCAGCTCGGTCATCTGGAGGAGCCTGTCCCGGCCAAGGCCGGCGACGATCCCTGGACGCGTTTACGCGGCTTTCGCATCTGGGGCACCGCGCGTCAGACGGCGCGCTTCGAGACCGGGGAGGGAGGGCGCCGTGACGTGGCGGTCGCCGATCGCGGCGACGGCCGTTTCGCCGTGGATGCCGGAGAGACCACCCTGCACCTTGATCTCGTGGCAGTCGAGGGCGACGCTGTGCGCCTGTCGCTCGACGGCCGCATTTTCGGGGTGACGCTGGCCCGGGAGGCCGAAGCGGTCACAGTGTTCGCTAACGGTGCGGCGCATCGCTTCGTGCGCTGGAGCGCCAGCGCCCACGCCGAGGAGGGGATCGCCAGCGACAGGATCGCCGCGCCGATGCCGGGCCTCGTCAAGCTGGTTTCCGCCAAGGCCGGCGGCGCGGTGACGAAGGGCGAGGCGCTGATCGTGCTCGAAGCCATGAAGATGGAACACACGCTGAAGAGCCCCCGCGACGGCACGATTGCCGAGCTTCTGGTTTCGCCCGGCGATCAGGTCGAGGATGGCGCGCTGCTGCTGGCGTTGGAACCGGAGAGCGCGGCCGGGACGGCGGGGAGGGGCGAGTGACCGGGAAGATCCGCATCGAGACCGACGGGCGCGGCGTCGCGACGCTGACGCTGGCGCGGCCGGACAAGCACAATGCCATGAACGCGGCGATGATCGCCGACCTCACGCGGGCGGCCGAAGAGTTCGGCGCCGACCCCACCGTGCGTGTCGTCGTCCTCACAGGCGAAGGCCGGAGCTTTTCCGCCGGGGCGGACCTTGCCTGGATGAAGGCGCAGTTCGCGGCCAGCCGCGAGGAGCGCATCGCCGAGGCGACGGCGCTGGCGCGGATGCTCAAAGCCCTCAACGAGATGCCGAAGCCGCTGATCGGCCGCATCCAGGGTCAGGCCTTCGGCGGTGGGCTCGGGCTGATCGCGGTCTGCGACGTGGCCGTCGCGAGCGATGCGGCGCGCTTTGCCTTTACGGAGGCAAAACTCGGCCTGATCCCGGCGACGATCTCGCCTTACGTGCTGGCCCGGATGGGCGAGGGACGCGCCCGCCGCGTCTTCATGTCGGCGCGGCTGTTCGACGCCGATGAGGCGGTATCGCTCGGCCTTCTCGCCCAAGCGATACCGGCGGATGATCTCGACGCCGCGGTTGAGGCGGAGATCGCGCCCTATCTTGCCTGCTCGCCGGCGGCCGTCGCGGCGTCGAAGGCGCTCGCCCGCTCGCTCGGCCCGATCATCGACGAGGCGACCATTGCCGACACCGCCCGGCGCCTCGCCGATATTTGGGAGACGGCCGATGCCCGCGAGGGCGTTGGCGCCTTTTTCGACAAGCGCTTGGCCGCCTTTGTTGCGGCGGGGGACGAGGGCTGAAATTGCCCGGTGGCGGACGGAATGCTGCAGCGTTCCGCCTCAGTTTTCCTACGAAAGACAGTCTTTCAGCGACGCCGCGAGGTTGCCGATCAGTTCGAAATAGAGCTCCGGCCCATCCTTTAGCGCCGCGCCTTCTGGATCGAGCACGCCCGCCTTCGCCTCGATGCCCTCGATGACCACATCGACGAGCGCCGGCTCGAATTGCGGCTCGGCGAACACGCAGGTCGCGCCGACCGCCTTCACCTTGGCCTGAAGTTCGGTGATCCGCCTCGCGCCGGGGGGCGTCTCCGGGCTGACGGTGATCGATCCGGCGGCTGGCATGGCGAAGCGGCGCTCGAAATACTGATAGGCGTCGTGGAAGACGATGTAGGGCCGGCCCTTCACGCCGGCGAGGTCGGCCTCGATTGTGGCGATCAGTCCGTCCAGCCGTGCCTCGAGCTTGTCGGCGTTGGCCGCGTAGGTTTCTGCATGGGCCGGGTCGGTGGCGGCGAGGGTCGCCTCGATCGCGCCGACCATCGCCTTGGCGTTCACCGGGTCGAGCCAGACATGTGTGTCGAAGGTGCCGCCATCGTCTTCGTGCGCGGCCTCGCTGGCGGTTTCGTCCTCGTGCGCGTCGGCCTCGAACGCTCCGCCCTCGCGCAGCGGCAGCCTCTCGACGCCCGGCGCATCGACCAGCTCAACGCTTTTCGCCTTCGCTCCGAGCGTTGCGAGCGGCTTGACCAGAAACGCCTCCAGATAGGCGCCGGCCCAGAAGACGACATCGGCGGATTGGAGCGCCGCGGCCTCCGACGGCTTCATCCGATAGGTGTGCGGCGAGCCGGCCCCCTGAACGATCAGCATCGGTTCGCCGACACCCTCCATGACACCGGCGACGAGCGAATGGATCGGCTTGATCGAGGCGACCACGGCGGGCGTGGTGTCCGCGTCGGCTGCCTGGGCGGAAGAAGTCAGGACAGACAACGCGGCGGCGAGGAGCAACGAGCGGGTTGTCGGCATGCACAAATCCTTCGGCTCTGAATGACGCGGCGCCCATTGGCGCTAAATTGATATGTTATGTCATTACAATGATGTGCTATAGCGAGTGACATACGCTGCTGCAAGCGATGGTCCGGATAGCGAATGACCTCTTCCTCTTCTCTCGTAGACAATGTCCTCGTCGCAATGCGCGGCGTCGGTGTGCGGCGTTCCGGGCGCTGGCTCGTGCGCGGCGTCGACCTGACCTTGCGCCGGGGCGAGATCGTCACGCTGATCGGCCCCAATGGCTCCGGCAAATCGACAACCGCCAAGACCGCGATCGGAATATTGAAGCCCGACGAGGGAACAGTCCGCCGGGCGAACCGGCTGACGGTCGGCTACGTGCCACAGCAGCTGAGCATCGACTGGACGCTGCCGCTCAGCGTCGAGCGGCTGATGACGTTGACCGTGCGGGCTTCGCGCGCGGCGGTCACCGAGGCGCTGCACCGCGTCGGCATCGCCCATCTGGCCAAGGCCGAGGTGCATCGTCTGTCCGGCGGCGAATTTCAGCGGGCGCTGCTCGCCCGCGCGATGATCCGCAAGCCCGATCTTCTTGTCCTGGACGAGCCGGTCCAGGGCGTCGATTTCAGCGGCGAGATCGCGCTTTACGACCTGATCTCCGATATCCGTGATGCCGAAGGCTGCGCGGTGTTGTTGATCTCGCACGATCTGCATGTGGTGATGGCCAAGACCGATACGGTGATCTGTCTCAACGGCCATGTTTGCTGCGAGGGGACGCCGCAATCGGTTGCCAATTCGCCGGCGTATCAGCGCATGTTCGGCCCGCGCGCGGCGGAGACCCTGGCGATCTATTCGCACGATCACGATCACACCCATCTGCCGGATGGGCGGGTGCGTTTCGCCGACGGCACGATCGGCGACGAATGCAGTCCCCCGAAAGGCGGTGACGGGCACGATCATGATCATGACCATGACCATGACCATGACCATGACGAACATCGTTCCGATCGTCCGAAGGACCGGGAGCCCGCCGATGTTCGATGACTTCTTCGTCCGCGCCATTCTGGCCGGCATCGGCATCGCGCTGGTCGCCGGCCCGCTCGGCTGCTTTGTTGTGTGGCGGCGCATGGCCTATTTCGGCGATACGATGGCCCATTCGGCGCTGCTCGGCGTGGCGCTGTCGACAGCCTTCGAGATCGACCTGATGCTCGGCGTCTTCGCAGTGGCCGCGGTGGTCGCCGTTGCCCTCGTCCTGCTCGAGCGGCGCGGCGCGCTGTCGACCGACGCGTTGCTCGGCATCCTTTCCCATTCGACCCTGGCGCTGGGACTGGTCATCATCGCCTTCATGACCTGGGTGCGGATCGACCTGATGGGTCTCCTGTTCGGCGACATCCTGGCGGTCTCCCGCATCGACCTTGTCGCGATCTTCGGCGGCGGCATCCTCGTCCTCGCCGGTTTGGCCGTGCTTTGGCGTCCGCTGCTCGCCGCGACCGTCAGCACCGAACTCGCAGAAGCCGAGGGGCTTCGGCCGGAACGCTCACGATTTCTTTTCATGCTGCTGATGGCGGTGGTCATCGCCATCGCCATGAAGATCGTCGGCATTCTCCTGATCACCGCGCTGTTGATCATCCCGGCGGCGACTGCGCGGCGCTTCGCTTCGACGCCGGAGATGATGGCGCTCCTCGCCGCGTTCATTGGCGCTGTCGCCTCGACCGGCGGCCTCTTCGCCTCGCTGAATTTCGACACGCCGTCCGGCCCGTCGATCGTCGTCGCCGCGCTTGCGCTGTTCCTTGTCAGCCTGCTGCCGATGCCGGCATTTGCCGACCGCCGGGCCGAACCTGCTGAAAAGGCACCGCGATGATCGCCGCGCCGAAACTGACGCGCAACCAGAGCCTCGTCTTCGACGCGCTGAAGGCGGCGGACGAGCCGCTGAGCGCCTATACGATCCTCGACCGACTCCGCGACGACGGATTTCGCGCGCCCCTGCAGGTTTATCGCGCTCTCGATACGCTTCTCGATCGTGGACTCGTCCACCGGCTCGATAGCCTCAAGGCGTTCGTGCCCTGCGACCATCCCCACGATCATCACGAGAGCGCGACGATCGCCTTCGGCATCTGCGGACGTTGCGCGCGGGTCTGGGAGTTTTCCGACGCGGTGGTCGAGGAGCGACTGCGCGGCTGGGCCAAATCCGAGGGATTCTGCCCGCAGCGCACCGCGATCGAAATAAGCGGCCTGTGTGCCGACTGCGTCCGCGCCGGCGCTGCGTGACATCACCATCCGTCTCGGCTTACGCTGCCTTCGCCGCAACTGCCGCCGCGCATCGCCTTGACAGGGTAAGGCATTCTCCCGCAAATCCGCTTCATCATGCGGCCTTACGGACAAGGGAGGAGCCCTTTTCGACGGTTGCCGCCATGTCGGGAGGAATCATGACCATCAGAACGCTCACCGCCGCCGGTCTCGCCGCGCTATTTGCCGGGTGGACCGTTTCAGCGGCCAATGCCGTCGAGTTGAAGCTCGGCTACTCGCTGTCCGAAACCTCACATTACGGCGTCGGCGCCACGGCTATGGCCGAGGAACTCGAAAAACTCACCGACGGCAAGTTCACCATCAAGCAGTTCCCGGCGAACGCCCTCGGCGGCGAGCGCGAGATGGTCGAGGGTGCGCAGCTCGGTACGGTCGATCTCGTCATCACCTCGACCGGTCCGGTCGGCAATTTCGTGCCGGAGACGTTGATCACCGACATTCCGTTCCTGTTTCGCGACTACGATCACGCCCATGCCGTGCTCGATGGTCCGATCGGCCAGGCATTGCTGGACAAGTTCCCCGACAACGACCTGATCGCGCTCGCCTGGGGCGAGAACGGCTTCCGCAACCTGACCAATTCCAAGCGGCCGGTGAAGGAGCCCGCCGATGCCGAGGGCCTGAAGATCCGCACTATGGAGAACCAGGTGCATATGGAGGCGTTCTCCGAACTCGGCGTTCTGCCGACACCGATGGCCTTTCCGGAGCTGTTCACCGCGCTTCAGCAGGGCACCGTCGACGGCCAGGAAAACCCGATTGGGGTGATTCTCTCGGCCAAGTTCGCGGAGGTTCAAAAGTACCTCTCGCTGACCAACCATGTCTATTCGCCGGCCCTGTTTCTGATGTCGCCGACGGTATGGGACGGCTTGAGCGACGAGGAGAAGGATGCCTTCCGCGAAGCCGCCAAGGCGGGCGCCGCCGCGATGCGCGAGAAGGTTCGCTCCGACGCCGATTCGGGCGTCGCCACGCTGAAGGAGGCGGGCATGGAGGTGACCGAGGACGTCGACCGCGCCGCCTTCGAGAAAGCGCTGGAGCCGCTGATGGCCAAATACGCCGAGCAGTTCGGCCAGGACAAGCTGGACGCCATCCGCGACACCGGCAAGTGACACACTCGTAAGACGACGACAGGGCCGGGCGGCGACGTCCCGGCCCCTGTCGTCTTCGACACCAGCAACAAGGGCCATCGATGCTGACTGTCCTGCGCGCCATCGATCGCTGGGTCCTGCGCCTGTCGCTATGGACAGCCATGGCGCTTCTCGCGCTCATGTCGGTGATCACCTTCTGGCAGGTTCTGACCCGCTTCGTGCTGGAGCGCCCGTCCACCTGGTCCGAGGTGACGGCCCGCTCGCTGATGATCTGGATGGTCTATCTCGGCCTGGTCGCCTGCCTGCGCTCCGGCGCGCTGATTTCGGTTGACCTTTTGATCGCGCGCGTGCCGCCGTCGGCGCGTAAATTTCTTGCCGTTCTCCTCGCGTGCCTGACTCTCGGGGTTCTCGGGGTCATGGTCTGGTACGGCTGGGCGATGACCGAGCGAACCGCCCGGCAGACGATCGCCGGCGTCAGCGATCCGTTCTTCGGCCAGAAGATATCCATTGGCTTCATCTACGCGGCGATTCCGGTCGGAGCGGCGCTGTCGATCGTCGCGACGCTGGCGCGCCTCTTCGAGGAACTGGCAGGCATCCTGGTTCACCGGCAGGGCCCTGCCACCCACGACGTCTGAGGAGCATCGATGTCCAGCTTCATGCTCCTCGCCCTCGTCGGCTTCTTCGCGCTCGGCCTGCCGATCGCGATCGCGATCGCGGCCGCCTCGATCGGCGGCCTGGTCTTTTTCACCAGCCTGCCGCTGCTCGTCGTCGCCCAGCAGCTGATGACCAAGTTGGACTCCTTCCCGCTGATGGCGGTGCCGTTCTTCATCCTTGCCGGCAATCTGATGGAGGCCGCCGGCATCTCCGGCCGCCTCGTCGAATTCGCCAAGACCATGGTCGGCGGGGTGCGGGGCGGGCTTGCCTGCTCCTGCGTCCTGACCTGCATGATTTTCGCGGCGGTTTCGGGATCCTCGGTCGCGACGACCTTCGCGATCGGCGCGATCGTCATTCCGGCGATGACCAAGCACGGCTATCCGACCGGCTTTGCCGCCGCGCTGCAGGCGACGTCGGCCGAGCTGGGCGTCATCATCCCGCCGTCGATCCCGCTGATTCTCTACGGCGTCAGCGCCGAGGTCTCGATCGGCGATCTGTTCATCGCCGGCCTTGGACCGGGGCTGCTCATCGGGCTGGCCCTGATCCTTTTCGTCTACGTCTATTGCCGCAAGAACAAATGGGGCGAGCGCGACCACGAGGGCCGCCTGCCGTTCTGGCAATCGCTGAAGGCGGCGTTCCTCGCCCTGCTGATGCCGATCGTCATCATCGGCGGCATCTATGACGGCATCTTCACGCCGACCGAGGCCTCGGTCATCGCGGTGTTCTACGCGCTGTTCATCGGCATGGCGGTCTACCGCACGATCAGCCCGCGCGATCTTCTGCCGGTGCTGCACCGTTCGGTGATCTCCTCGACGATCATCCTGTTCGTGATCGCCGCCGCCGGCCTGTTCTCGTTTCTGATCACCCGTGCCGGCGTGCCGGCCGCGATCGGCGAGTGGCTGGGCAGCGTGATGGAAGACCCGCTCTACTTCCTGCTCGCGGTCAACGCCTTCCTGTTCATTGCCGGCATGTTCATCGAGACCTCGGCGGCGATCATCGTCCTGGCGCCGATCCTCGCGCCTGTCGCGGTCTCCTTCGGCATCGATCCGGTGCATTTCGGCCTGATCATGGTCGTCAACCTCGCGCTCGGCATGATCACGCCGCCCTTCGGCGTCAATCTCTTCGCCGCGTGCCAGGTTGCCCGTATCCCGTTCGAGCAGATCGTCCCGCGGCTGTTGCCCTTCGTTCTCGTCATCATCGCCTGCCTGCTGGTGATCAGCTACGTGCCGGCGATCTCCGTCGGGCTGCTGACGCTGCTGTAATGGCGAAGATGCGCCGCGCGTCCACGCGCGCCCGCAGCGCTCCAGCGCAAATGCCGATCGCTCCGATGAAATCGCAATGATCGCTTGCGGCGCCGGGTCCGCCCCGTTATATACCGCGCCGCAGGTCACGGAGTGTAGCGCAGCCTGGTAGCGCACCTCGTTCGGGACGAGGGGGTCGCAGGTTCGAATCCTGCCACTCCGACCAGCAAAATAAGGGTTTCCCGAAAACCTGAATTCTCCCTGCGACAGTTTCGGCGACAGTTTCAGGCCTTTTTGGATCAGGATCGAGCGGCCCGCATCATCGAACCCACCAGGCGAAGGAGGCCCGCATGACCCATTCCCCAAATCCCGAGGACTACGACACCGACGCCGTCGTCGATCTCATCCACGAAGTCTTTCCGCGTTCGACCGTCGAGATCCTCCAGCGGCTCACCGGAGTTCCGGTGCGCTCGGTGACCCGGTGGGTGAAGGGCGAAAGCCGGATGCCGCCGACGATCGTCGGCAAGCTTCGCGACCAGGCGAAGCTGCGGCGGGAGTTCTCGGCCGAGATCCAGAAACTTGTCGCGGAATATGCCGACGACGGCGCCATGCGGGCGGTATTGCGGTCGGCGCTGCTGGAAGCCGCGAACGCGGACGCGATCCTTGAGGTGGAAGAACTTTAAGAACGCGTAAAATTCGCCGGTCGGGTACCACCGGATTTTAGTACCCGTTGGTCATGATGATTTCCAAGACGCGAGGGCAGTGGCCCAGGCGCAAGGATGGAGATCATCAATGGCGAAGAAGGCCAGTCAACCGATCGTCCGGGTCGTCGGCAAGCGGCGGATCCCGGACGATCGCGTTCACCTGCTGCCGGCACCGCTCGACGAGGACGATATCGATCTCGGCGCCAGTAAGGCCGCGAACGGCTTGCTGTTGCCGACCGAGTTCGTCTGTCTTCAGTTGCTGGCCGACCTTCCGGGCCGGATCGCGCACCGGATCGAGGCGAAGGAGACGGCGTGCATTCTCGTCCGCGTGTCGAACGACCGCTGGGCAATCCCGATCGAGGCCGGCTTCGCGGAGGCGATCGGGATCTCCGGCTATCCGGTCCGTGGGGTGAGCATTGAGAACGGGCGCAGACTCGCGGAGCATCCAGGTCACGATCTCGGCAATGTTCTCGACATGCTCCGGTGTGGCCATACGATCCTGTATCTGAAGCCGGACGAGGTGCTCGACCCCGTGTTCAAGCCGCTTGTCGACGCGGAGTTCGATCTGCGGCGGATCAAGCCGTCGTTGATGACCGCGGCGCTCGAACGTGCCTTCCCCGGCTCGGGAGCGGCATGGCCGCGCAGGCTGGATGCGGCCGCAATGTCACCCCGCAAGATCGACTTCGCCTTCAAGCGCGCCGGCAATCCCGGCGAGGTGATCGCACTCGTCGAGGCGATGAAGGCGCATCAAGCGGCCTTCGACACGTGGATGCGGCGCGAAGAGAAGAAGGAAAATAAGGAGCAGACCGGCTGGAGATCAAGCAAGGCGCTGTCGCCCATCGATGTCCTGCATCCGACCGAGCCGCGCCTCGAGGACCTCGCCGGATACGGCGCGGCCGCCGACTGGTGCCGCGATCTGATCGCCGATATCGACGGCTATCGCAACGGCGGCGTCGCCTGGGCGGATGTCGATCGCGGCTGCCTGCTTGTCGGCCCGCCCGGCACCGGCAAGACGATGCTGGCTTCGGCGCTGGCGGCGTCGGCGGGAATGCCGATGATCGCCACGTCCTACGCCCAGTGGCAGTCGTCGGGCGAGGCTCATATGGGCACGCTCGTCAAGGCGATGCGGGCGACCTTCGCCGAGGCGGAAAAGCACACGCCGTGCATCGTGTTCATCGACGAGATCGACGCCATTCCGAAGCGCGGATCGGCGTCGGCCGGCCGTCACGACGACTGGTGGACGGCGATCGTCACGGCCCTCCTTGAATGCCTGGACGGGACGTCGCGGACCGAGGGCATCGTGACCATCGCCGCCTGCAACAACGACGACAATCTCGATCCGGCACTGGTCCGCAGCGGACGCCTCGATCGCCGCTTCGAGATAGGGTTGCCGGACGCCGACGCGCTGACGAAGATCATTCGTCACCATCTGCCCGAAGCCGATCTGGACGACATCGCGCCGGTCGCGACGTCGCTGGCGGGATCGGCGTCCGGAGCCGACGTCGCCCGCTTCGTCCGTGAGGCCAAGCGCGCCGCCCGCCGCCGCAGGGAGCCGGTGACCGGGCGCGATCTGATGGCCGCGGCGCTGCCGCCGGAAACCCGCGGTCGCGAGATCGTCTGGCGCACCGCGGTTCACGAAGCCGGACACGCCGTGGCGTTTCTGGCGACGGGAACCGTCCCAGGCTGCCTGTCGATCGTCCATGGGCGGGGAATGAATGGTTACGTCCAGAGCGACATTGCTCCTTCCGAAGGGCGGCTTGGCGATATCGAGCGCTACGTGCTGCCGATCCTCGGCGGTCGCGCCGCCGAGGAAATCGTGCTGGGCGAAGCGTCGGCCGGGGCGAGGCAGGATCTCCAGCAGGCCAGCGTGGCGCTGGCGAACGCCGCCGGGTCGTTCGGGCTGGGCGGCTATCTGACGCCCGGCGATGCGGATCGCGGCGACGTCGAGCATGCCGTGCGACGGCTTTATTCCGAGGCGCTGATGACGGCGCACCGGCATCGGATCGCGATCGTCGATCTGGCGCGCCTTGCCATCGAAAAGCGGGTTCTGGGCGAGGCGGCGCTACGGGCGTTCGGTCAGGAACGTGGACTTTTATGAAGGGCGAAGGAGGCCCACACCATGATCATATCTTTCGAAAAGCGAATCCAGGACCGTCTCGACCAGATCGAGCGGGACGAAGGCATCCCGCCGGTGGAGTTCGTCCACCAGGCCGTCGAGGTGTGGAGCCTGGCCGACGCCGACATGCGGCGGGCACTGGGGGTCTGCGTCATGCGCTGGGTGCTGGAAAAGGTGCGGCGATGACGATCTTCGAAAGGATCGATGGCGACGCCAGGTGGATGCTCGCCATCGCCGACGCGCATTTCGAAGGCTGGGAAAAGACGATGATTGCCGATGCGATCACGGCGGCCGTCACATCGATGTTCGACGAGATCATCGCCCAGCGGACAGCTTAACGCGCCATATATGGCACGTTAAGACGCATAAGGTGTCATATATGGCACCTTAAACTGTCTGCGATTTTCCCCTCTTTGAACTTTCATGACCGCAGCGGAAATTGCCGGGCGAAGGAGGCCCCATGCCGACGTTTTTTACCGCTGACACCCACTTCGGTCACGCACGCATCATCGAGATGTGCGGCCGTCCCTTTCGTTCGATCGAAGAGCACGACGCAGCGCTCGTCGCCGCCTGGAACCGGCGCGTGACGCCGAAGGATCGGGTCTGGTTTCTCGGCGATTTCGGCAAGGGGCCGATCGAGCATCTCCTGAAGATCTTCCGCAAGCTCAATGGCTCCAAGCATCTGGTCCGGGGCAATCACGACACGCCGGGCATCGCAGCCTGGCCGTGGGCATCCGTGCATGACATCGCCAACATCAAGGTCGACGGCCAGCGACTGGTCCTTTGCCACTATCCGATCGCCTCATGGGCAGGTGCGCATGGCGGCGCGGTTCATCTTCACGGTCACGCCCATGGACGACTGCAGGTGCCCGGCCTGGCCTGCGACGTCGGCGTCGATGTCTGGGACTACCGACCGGTGACGCTTGCGGAAATCATGCCGCGGCTCGATCGCCGGGAAGAACCTGCGGCGGAAGCGTCCGACGCAGGTTTCTGGAACAGACCGGGCGAGGGAGGCCCACGATGACCAGAATCTGGATCATGTCCGATCTGCACGACGACTATAGTCGCGGCTCGCTCGGCAATTATTCACTGCCGCGTGATGTCGAGGCCGACGTGATCGTCATCGCGGGCGACGTCGCCGGGCGGCTCTCTAAAATGGGCCGCTCGTGGCTCGAGGCGCAGGATCGTGGCATTCCGATCGTCGTCGTCGCCGGCAACCACGATTTCTGGCGCGGCACCATCGACCGCGAGATCCAGCGCTTTCGCGACCGTAGTCTTGTCGACTTCATTCACCTACTCGACGGCGAGACGGTGACGATCGCCGGCACTCGGTTCGTCGGGGCGACGCTGTGGACCGACTACGCGATCTGGCAGGGCGACGTCGATGCCGGCCAGGCCGCGGCGGGCAGGGACATGAACGACTTTCGCTACATCAGGATTGCCGATTACGAACGTCGCCTCCAGCCCTGGATGCTCGCGGAAATCCATCGCCGCCACCTGGCGGCGATCGAGACGACGCTTGCGACACCGTTCGACGGGCCGACTGTGGTCGTGACGCACCATGCTCCGTCGCCGCGGTCCCTGCGCAACGGCCGGGTCGAGGAACCGGGGGATGCCGCCTATGCGAGCGACCTCGAGGACCTGATCCTCGCGCATCAGCCGGAGCTTTGGATCCACGGTCATGTGCATACCCGGCACGACTATGCGATTGGCGCGACCCGGGTGATCTGCAATCCGAGAGGCTACGTCCACGCCGCGCACCGCAAGCGGTTGCCGACCGAGATCGAGAACGATGAATTTGACGAACGGCTGGTCGTCGAGGTCGGCGACGAACCGACGTCCCGATTCGGCATGTAGGGTTTTTCCCGACAGACAGGTGTCGGAATATCGGGGAGGAGCTTCCGGTGGCCATCACCCGTGGCGTGCTGCTTACGGGAATGTCAGACGGCCACCTAAAATCCGATCAACGCGACAAATCCACGCGCTATTATCTCGTCATGTCCAGGCTCGCGCCGTTTCCGCCGGAAATTGTCCACAGCATCGACGCAGGCGCGTCGGTGCTGCGGGCGGTCCGCGATCATTCCGGCCGCACCCTCGAAGAGGTCGCCCATGCGTGTGGGGTGTTGCCTGCAAGACTTTGGGAAATTGAGGCCGGGGTGACGCCGACGCTGGCCGAGCGGCAGGCGCTGTCTGAACTATTCGGCTATGATGAAGATGTGCTGATCGACCTGTGAGGAGAACCGCACTGTTCGTGAAACAAGACAAAATTCAATCCAGATCGTCACGCGACACGTCCGGACCGGGGGGATAGAGAGCCCGTGGAAATCGATCGCCTGCCTATAGATTCTGCGCGGAATGGAATACCAAAAAAACGGAACCTTCCCGTGTTAGGACTTGGGGCACACAGTCGCGACGGCGCAGGCCAAGACGGCTCATGCGATCTCCTCGATCGGGTGGCTTTGCCGCGGGAAACGCTGCCAACTGGCACGATAGTCCCGCAGGCCGGCTGCGGGGACCGAAAAAAAAGCCGCCCCGCGAGGCGGGACGGCTTTTCACTGGAAGCGTGGCGACCGCCTTATTTCGGCGTCTGGCCGGGAACCACACCACCCGACGGCGTGGTGACCTCGTCGGTCTTCGCGCCGGCCTCGCCGCTGGTCGCGGTGCTGGCGCCGGACATGGTGGAGTCCATTGCCCCGCCCGCAGACGCGCCGCCCGCACTGGTGTCGACCGAGGCCCCAGCAGAGGCGCCGGCCGAGCTATCCATCGACGCCATGGTGGCGGTAAACGGCATTACCACCGGCTTGCCATCCGCCATTGTCGGGGTATCGACGTCGGTCGTTCCTTCTCCGAAGTCATAGGTGTCGTTGCCGTTCGTCTCTTCGTGCAACATGACCATGTATTCGGTGTCCGTTGCGAAATCCATGTCGGCTTCGACCGCGATGTCGGTGCTCTCACCAGCCGGGATGGCCACGTTGCCGATCGAGCCCGGAACCACCGGCGCGCCGTCCTTCACCTCGTGCAGAACGAGATATCCGCCCTTGTCCGAAGAGACCTTGGCGAAAGTCGCGGTCTTGCCCTCGACCTTCACGCCGGCCGTGTCGATCATGTTGTCGGCGAATGCGGTCGAGCCCAGCGCGAGAAGCGTGGCGGCAGTCGTCATCAGAAGCTTGTTCATGAGGTATCCTCCATTTGTGGATAGGATCGGAAGGGTGCAACGTCGTGCGAACCGTTCGCGATTGTGTCGATAACGGGAGGGATGGCAGGAGGTTGCGACAAATGCCCCCGATCAAGTGGATGTGATGAAGGTCTGGCAGGAAGCGACACTGCCCCGGCGGCGCCTTTGTCGCGCCGGGCGGATCGATTAAGTGGTCCCGCGCCAAATCTCGGAAACCTCATCCGAAAAGGACCGCATGCGCACCACCCTCGACCAGCCTCACATCATCCTCGCCGAGGTGCTCAAGACCAACGCCACAGACCGCTGTTAGCCGCTGACCGTCGCCGGACTCGATGCCCCCGGGTCGCGCCGGGCGGCGGTATATGAGCGTTCTATGTTGGCGTTCGTCGAACGGGCAGGGGAGATAAGTTCCGCGGCCGTACCCTGAAGTGGAAGACACACAGGAACGAGATTTCTCCCCGTCCGTTGTCGACGTATCACCAGCTGTTAAAAGACATCGGGCCGTTATGAACGTGGTTGCAACGCTGCGGTCGCAGACCACATTTTCACCGTCGGATGCGTGGCAAACAGCCGTTTCGATCGGGTAGGGGAATGATGCGATTTTGATGACGCCACCGATTTCCTCATTGCCTGGTCCATCGCCAGACCCCGATAGCGCGTGGCGTCTCGTTCTGGAAACCGCCCTCGACGCCGTCATCGTCATGGATCGCCGTGGCGATGTCGTCGACTGGAACGAGAATGCCACAGCAATCTTCGGCTGGTCACGTGACGAAGCGCTCGGCCGCAAGCTGGGCGACCTGATCGTTCCGCTTCGCTTCCGTGAAGCTCACACGGAGGGCCTGCGTCGCTTCCTTGAGACCGGCGAGGCGAAGGTGCTCCGTCGTCGTATTGAAATCTGGGCTCTGCGCCACACCGGCAAGGAATTTCCGGTGGAATTGTCCATTTCGCCCATGGCAGAGGGTGATGGACTGATTTTTGTCGGCTTCCTTCGCGACATCAGCGAGCGAAGAAGCGCGGAACGGCAGCGCGAAGAGCACGCCCTCAAAATGGAAGCGTTGTATCGCACGATTTCGATTGCCGCGGAAACGATCTCACTGGATGACGCCCTGCAGGTTTGTCTCGCCTCGGTCCATAAGCTGACGGGGTGGCCCCTTGGTCATGTATATCTGGCGTCGGAAACGGCGCCGGTCCGGCTGCTTCCGTCGCCGATTTGGTTTAGCAGCCGGCCAGACGAATTCGCGGAATTCCGCTCCGCCACCGCCGTCACGAGTTTCGCTCCAGGCGAAGGGCTCCCCGGCCGTGTCTGGAGCGGCCGCGAGCCGGAATGGATCGCGGATGTGGCTACCAACCCGAATTTCCCGCGAGCCAAATGGCCCAAGGGGATCGAGGTCAAATCGGCCCTTGGCTTTCCGATCATGTCGGAGGATCGAGTTATCGCGGTCATCGAATTCTTTAGTGAAGCGGCGGTCGAGCCCGATTTTGATTTGTTGCTGACATTGCGAGCGATCGGCCAGCAGGTCGGGCGGGTGTTCGAGCGTCGGCATGCTGAAGAGGCGCTGCGAGAACATGCGACATCCCTCGAGATCGAGATAGACGAGCGGAAACGGGCGCAGGCCCACCAAAAGCTTCTGCTCGCCGAAGTCGATCACCGCGTGAAAAACATGCTGGCAGTCGTGACCGCGATCGCCTCCCAAACCGCTCGAAATAGCGACACGATTGACACGTTCAGTCAAAACTTCCTCGCACGACTTCATGCGCTAAGCGGTGCTCACTCGCTGCTGACGGAGCGAAACTGGAAAGCGACATCCCTAAGTGATCTCGTCGACAAGGTTCTGTCGCCCTACCTGATGTTGGATAGCCAGCTAGACATCGGCGGTCCTCTCGTGTGGTTGCAGCCGAAAGCGGCGTTGAGCGTGAGCATGGTGATGCACGAATTGCTGACAAACGCCGCGAAATATGGGGCCCTTTCTGCCCCGAGTGGCAGACTCTCGATACAATGGACAACCGAGGCAAATGGTGAAACTCGCATCCGATGGTGCGAGATTGGCGTCGGCCCGGTGTCGCCCCCCAGCCGACGCGGGTTTGGAAGCGCCATGATCAACGCCAGCGTCCGACACGAGTTGAAGGGGCAGGTCGCCGTCAAATACGGACCCGACGGAGTGGAAGTTGACCTCGTAATACCGATGGGCGCGTCCGAGGAAAGCAGCCAGTCATGCGCTTGAACAAGCAAGTTATTTGCGCCTCCGATCGCCCGGGTAGCGGGTCGTTTCGCCCAATGGCCATGAGCGAAGGGGAGGCGCCTCGTCATCATGAGCCCCGTGTCCTGATCGTCGATGACGAATATTTTGTGGCATGGCATTTGGAGGCCCTGCTCCAGGACCTCGAGTTTAATGTTTGCGATATCGCGGGCGACTGCGAAAGCGCCGTGAAATCTGCAATTGATTTTGCTCCCGACCTGATTCTGATGGACGTCAATCTGGGTGCAGGCCCTGACGGGGTTGAGACAGTGCGGCGTATCTTCCAGCGTCGGCAAGTGGCGGTTATATTCATCACCGCCTATACCGATGAGGCCAACCTGACCCGGATTCGGCAAGCCGCCCCTGCCGCAGCGATCCTTTCCAAGCCAGTCTCTCCTGAAGTTCTGGAAGCGGCAATCCGTCGGGCGTTGCCCAGCGAAGGCGGATGACGGAGTAAGCGGCCGTTTGGGAACGAGTGGCTCGGACAGGCACGTTGTCTGGTCGCGAACCTGCATAAATGCCGGATATGCCCGACGGTCCCTGTCGATATTTCATAATCTTGGACCCAAAGGCTGTCGGTGGAACGGGACGTTCACGGAACTCGTGGCATCGAGAATGATGCTGATAGCCTATACGGGGCAGCACCACTTTGCTGAAAGGCTGGCCGATCCTGGAGACTCCGCTTGCTCGGACCATTTGTGTGCGCAGCGGTGATAAAACAGGGCAACGCCGCCGGTCGACGCGGACGTTGCAGCAGGGTCAAAGGTCAGATCCTCATCCGCGGGCAGAACCGAAAGCCGCTGTGCCCAGCGCAAGAGTTGCGGTATCGGCCCGCGCCACTGCGGGGATTTTATCAGTGTTGAGTCGGCCCTTGTGCTCAATCGTGAAGTTGCGGTCGGGTGTAAAGATTTGAGGCCGGGCACCCAGAAGGCGAAGCGTCTCGGCGATCGGCTTTGGAGGGCTGAAGAGATAACCTTGCACCTCAGAGGCCGTTTCGAAACCCTGCCAAGACCAGCCTCCATGGTTCACCCGGGACGCCCAAACCCGCGGAAATCGGGTATCATGTCATTGCGGAGCGACCATCCGAGGGGCCTTTGAACCCGCCGCAGTGAGTTTCGAAACGGACTCTCAGTGCAGCCGTCGGCTCGCAAGAGTTCGAATTCCTCCGCGGTTTCGACGCCTTCGGCCGTGGTCGCGATTCCGAGGCTAATCCCGAGCGAAGCGACTGCCCGGACGATGATCGCGCAGTCGGCCTTCTTGTCGAGATCGGCGACGAAAGAGCGATCGATCTTGATCTTGTCGAACGGAAAGCTGCGCAGATAGCTCAGGGAGGAATAGCCCGTCCCGAAATCATCCATGGAAATCCGCACGCCGAGACTGCGCAGCTGGTGCAGCTTGGCGAGCGTCGCCTCGCTCTCGTGGAGAACCACGCTCTCGGTGATTTCGATTTCCAGCCGGTTGGCGGCAATGCCTGAGTTCGCGGGCGCCGACACGATTACCGGGACCAGATTGCCGCTCTTGAATTGAATCGCCGAAACATTGACGGCGATGCGGACGTGTTCCGGCCAGCTGGCCGCGTCAGCACAGGCTTGGCGTATAACCCATTCCCCCAGAGGAACGATCAGGCCGATCTCCTCTGCCAGGGGAATGAAATCCATCGGCGCAACCATGCCGCGGTTGGGATGATGCCATCGCAAGAGGGCTTCGAATCCGCTGATTTGCCCCGTTGCCGTCGTCACCAGAGGTTGATAGTGGAGCTCGAATTCGCCGGTCTTTAGCGCTTGCCGTAACTCGACCTCCAGGAGGCGGAGCGTGTCAACGAATGTGAGACAGCCGGAGCGATAGATTAAGCTTGGAGTTGGAGCTTGTTGTTGGGCGGATTGATCCAGACGGCG
>NZ_JAZHLJ010000149.1:0-4158 GCF_036549495.1 Aurantimonas sp. C2-5-R2 | reverse complement strand
CTCAATATGAGGGTCCGCTCGAACTGGGCGATCCCAGCGAACACGGTCATGATCATCACGCCGGACGGGGACGTGGTATTGGCCCAAGGTTGGGTTATTTCCAACAAAGGTACAAAACGCGACATAGGCGTTGGGGGTGAAGGCGGCTCACGCAGCAACTCGAGAGGAACGCGGGCCGAATGAGTCGCGCAGCTTTTCGTCCGAGAAGTCATATTCGCCGAGGAGATTGACATGGGCCCACGAGATCATCGAGTGGCTGGCGATCGCGGTCATGAGCACCTGTCTCTGGCCTGAATCCCGCAGGGTGGCAAGCTTGTTCTCGAGGTAGAGATAGTTCCAGCAGATGATGCTGTTCTTGATCAGCCGATTGCACGCCTCGGCGATCTCCTGGTCATCTTTCTCGGCCTGCAGGAATTCCCGTGGATTGCCGACGGCGACGTCACGGGTGAAGCGGTTGGCCAGTTCGATCCGGCTGAGCTGCTGCTCGACAGCCTGCCGCAGCGCCAGTTCATCCAGGTATCGCAAGATGAACAGCGACTTGATGATCTGGCCGAAGGCCTTGAGCGCGCGATAGAGGACGTGCTGCTTGGCGTAGCTGTTGAGCCGGCGAAAAATGTCGGAGGCCGTGGTTTCCTTGAGCTTGATGGTGGTGATGACGCGCAGGATGTCGTCCCAGTTGGCTTCGACCAGCTCGTCGTTGACGTATTTGTCCGGCGTCACGGCCCAGCTGCTGCGATCGACATTGCGGCGAGATGAGAAGGTGTAGAGGGTCTGCCGGTCGAGGTTCTTGAGGCGCGGCGCGTAGGAAATCCCGATGAGGTGGGCCGCGGCAAAAATCGCCTCCGAATAGCCGTGCGAGTCGGTCGAGTGGATAGTGCTCTTGACCACATCGTTGCGCATCAGCCCGTCGATGACGTAGGCGCTCTCGCGCTCGGCCGCGCTGAACACGAGGGAATGCCACAACAGCTGGCGTTCATCGATGAAGCTGTAGGCGCTGACCCCCTGGCCCTTGCCGAAATATTTGAAGGAGTAGTTGGCGTTGAGGGACTCCTTTCGCACCTCGAATTTCTGGCCGTCGCTGGCGGTATGGAGGCTTTCGGGCGAGCGGCGGTAGATATCAGGCAGATCCAGCTCGCTCGTCAGGCGCAGGATGCGATCGTTGGCGGCCTGCAAATTGTCGAGCAAGAAATGCCAATGCACGGCGTGTTCGAGCTCGGTTTCGCCGACACCTTGGGCGATCCTCGCCATCCTGCGGGTGCCGATACCGCAACCCAGGCCCATGATGCCGGCATAAAGGGCCTTCTCCCGGACGCGTTGGGGCTGGCGCTGATGCCAGTGCCGCAGCTCATCGGTGAAGAGGGCGTGGCGGTTGACCGTCGCCAGGATCTCTGGCAACGGCACGTAGTGCCATTGTGGCAGGAACGGCTGCAGCGGTTCCTGCGGCTTGTCCTCCTGTTTCGGCGTTGCAATCCGGAACCGGCCATTGGCCGAGACGCTAAGGTAGGGATTGGCGCCGGCAGCCAGCGCCGGTTAGTGACGAGATACTGCTGGTGCAGCGCCTCGTCGAGTTCGGCGAGCACCCGACCGGGATCGGTGAAGTCCTGCAGCGCCGCCCTTTCCAGCAGGACGTCCTTCTCGCGCTGCCAGCGTTCCTTGGCTATCAGGTAGTCGTCGAGCGGGCGATATTTGTAGGAATGCTCGAGGTTCAGCGTGCGTTTTGTACCTTTGTTGGAAATAACCCCTCTTCGCCGGCTCCGACCGTGGTGCGGATCGGACGGCCTTTATGCTGACGCTCATCGCGACGGCGAAGCTCAACGACATCGACCCACAGGCCTGGCTCGCCGACGTCCTCGCCCGCATTGCCGACATGCCCCAGACCCGGCTTGCTGAACTTCTGCCGCGGAACTGGGCGCCGCGAAACGCCAGAGAGGAACGAGCCGCTGCATGAGCCCCGAGATATCCATCGCCCGTCTCAAGGTCGTTCTCGACGACGTCGCGCCAGCCGTCATGCGAAAGATCGAAGTTCCGCTTAACCTCAGGCTCGATCGCCTCCATACCGTGCTGCAGGAAGCCATCGGCTGGACCGACAGTCATCTTTGGGAGTTCCGCGTCGACGACACCGGCTTCGGCATTCCCGATCCGGATCTCGGTTTTGGCGGCGGCGCGCTCGATGCCCGCAAGGCGACGCTTCAGGATGTCATCGAGGACCTCGGCGTCCGCTCGTTCGAGTACCTCTACGACTTCGGGGACGGCTGGGAACATTCGATCCGGATCGAGGCGATCACACCGGCGACGGAAGGCCTGCACTATCCCCGCCTCATCGAAGCATCAGGCCGTTGTCCGCCCGAGGACGTCGGCGGCCCGTGGGGTTATGACGAGTTCCGCGAAGCGCTCGCCGATCCGAATCACGACCGGCATGACGAAATGGTCGAATGGTGGGGCGAAAGCTTCGACCCCAACGACATCGACGACGCCGAAATCAGCAAAGCCCTCGATCGCCTGGCCGCTCAGTGGTCCAGGCGCCGAAAACCCAACACCTGATCGAGGCATCAGCGTCCGCGGCCTACGCCGAATGGATACGGCGCAGACCACGACCTTCGCGCAGTGTCCTGCGATCCCACAGGTCCCGCGCCGCCTTCCAACGGCGGCGCGGGGTCGTCGCAAGCAGCAGGGAGCTGTGAATGTGGCTACAGACGCTCAAGGGCGAGCAGGACTTTGATCACTGCTCGCATTCCAACCTCCATGCCGGCTTATTAACCGGCGAGCGTAGCGAACTCGTCTTCCGAGAGGTCGCCGCTCTCGTCAGCATCCGCGGCAGTGAAGGCATCTTCCGTCACATCCGGCATTGCGGCCTGCACCTCTTCCAAGGTGACTGTACCGCTCTGGTCGGCGTCAACAGTCGCAAAATCGGCAGCCTGCGCAAAGGCAGGAGCGGCAAAGCCCAGAATGGCCAGAGTCGCGAGAATATTCTTCATTGGAATGGTCCTTCTTGTTGTCGTCCTGACGGGGCTTCACTCTGAAATCTGTTCATTGTCAGCCCCGCCCGCAATGACCATCAGCCGAAAAAATGGTAGAATTTTGCAAGAATATTGTCTAATTTATGTCTTTATTTGGTAACTAAAAATAAGAGATTCCGCGTAAATCCAAATCAATTAGAATAATATTGTCATTACTTTAGCATCAACATATAAATATAAAGATCCATTACCGCTGGGGTAATTACCCACCCCCTGTTTCTGGACCCGAACGTCAGAGGGAGACGGTGTTGAGGATAGTCTGGAACGAGCCCGCGTTGGTGCGCAGGCGGGCAGTGTCGACGACGGTTCGTATATCGGCCTCGCCGTTGGCGGCCCACATGGCGCGATAGCCATTGGTCATCTTGCGCTGGACGACCGCGGGCCTGAGCGCGCGTTCACAGGCGTTGTTTGTCGCCTCGACCAGCCCCGGAAAGGTGGCGAAGGTCAGGAGCTGATCGCGGGCGCGTCGGAACTTCATCTGCAGATCGCGGGCCAGCTCGCATGCGGTGGGGACGGCAAGAATGTCGGAAAGACTTCGCTCCAGGGTGCGGCGTTTGGCGGCGATCGACGAGGCCGCGAGGGTTTCGATCCCGCCGGCCAGGGCGAAGGCCCGTTTGAGCCAGAGGCGGAGGCGCAATGGCAGCGCATCGTCGCTTGCCTCCAGGGCATAGGCAACGTCCCGGGCGAGATGGGCCAGGCATGTCTGATGCGAGAGCCCGTGGCCCTGTTGGGCCGAATAGCGATCGGAACACCAAACCTCCGGGCGGTGCCCATTCATCAGATCACGCACGACAACGGCGCCGCGGGTCGCAGCGGCGCGATGGACGACCGCGTCGGCCGAGCGGAACACCCATTGGTATGCGTTGCTGCCCTCGATCCGCACACCGGTCTCGTCGGAGGCCACGACCCTGGCCCGGCGCAAGGCCGCGACGGCCGCGTCCCGCTCCGGCGCGAAGGCCATCTGCGAGCGCCGCAAGATGTTCATCAGGCCGCCCTGGCTGATGGTGAGCCCTAAGCCCGGATATCCCAGATAAACAACGATATCGCGCGCCCCGGATGGGTGATAGTCTATAATCATCAATATCTTAGCGATGATGGGGCGGGATATGGCGACGGATGTGACGGGTGAAGCTGAAACGGG
>NZ_JAZHLJ010000148.1:0-4172 GCF_036549495.1 Aurantimonas sp. C2-5-R2 | reverse complement strand
CTACGATCGTTGCGCCCACACCTTCTTCTCGGCCATCTGCATCGCAGCCGCCGTCATCTTCTGGCTCTGATCAATGAGTCCTGAGCCTAGAGCTTTTCCTCAAAGTGGAAAGGTCTCGGACATCCTTTCTTAAGAAAAAATGAATTTAGTCGGGATCGAATCCGACCTTCTCGCGTTTCTTTTGTGTCACCGGACGCGAGGGGAATGACATGCGGCGCTTCACGAAGGTTCTGTTAGCGGGAATAGCCTTGGCCATCGCGCCTATGGCGCCGCTGACGGCCGTCGCCCAGGTGTCCGAGTTGTCGATCGCCTATAACGAGCAGACCGATGCCGATTTCCGCAAGGGCCTGCAGATTCGTCTCGCCTGGACCGGTGACTATGTCGGCGCATTCGACGGGGTCATCGACGCCGCGTCGCTCCGCGCCATCCGCGACTTTCAGGCGCGGCTTGGAATGACGCCAAGCGGTATCATCGACGAAGCGATGCTGGAACTTTTGATCGCGCGGTCGGACGACGCCGAGAAGGCTCTCGGCATGACGTTGGTCGATGATGCCGCGACCGGTGCCCGCGCCGCGCTGCCTCTGGGAATGGTGCGTGACTTCGGTGCCACCGAGGTCGGTAATCTGTGGCGCTCCGCCGACGATGCTGTCGAAATCGAAACCGTGCGCATCGCCGACACCGGTCAGACCCTCAAGGGACTCTTCGATGTCCTGAGCCAGGCGACGGAAACGCGTTCGGTCAGCGACGCCGAGTTCGGCGGTGAGTGGTTCGTTCTGCGTGGTCAGGAGTCGGGCCGCAGCTACGTGATGCGCTTCGCGGACCGGGACGGTGATCTGCGCGGCCTTTCGATCTCCTATACCAACGGTGAGGCAGGGCGTATGGCGCCCTATGCGGTGGTCGCGTCGAATCTCTTCGATCCCTTTGCCGGCGAGCCGCAGGCGCCGCTGGTCGCGTCGAACGAGGCGAAACCATTCTCCTCGATGCTGGCGCGCAAGCGTGCCGTCGGCGCGCCGGAGGCCCGCTATGCCATGGCCTATTCCGATCCGAACCGCCCGCATGTTTTCGAGCTTCCCGGCGAGACCGGCTCAGGTGCGATGCAGCCAGGCGCGCAGGAATTCGACATGGCCGGCACCGGCTTCGTCGTTTCGCGCGACGGCTGGCTCCTGACCAACGCGCATGTCGTGAAGGCCTGCAGGACAGTTCTCGTCGGCGATCTCGGCGCGGCCAGCCAGACCATTATCGACACGGACAACGATCTCGCGCTGATCAAGGTCGACGGAGCGCTCGGTGAGCCTCTGGAAATCTCGGCGGGCAAGCCGCGTCTCGGCGAGGACATTCTGGCGCTCGGCTATCCGCTGCGCTCGATTCTCGCAGACTCGCTCAACGTGACGCGCGGCAACGTCTCTTCGCTGCTCGGCCTGATGAACGACCCGCGCTATCTGCAGATTTCGGCCGCGGTGCAGCCTGGAAATTCCGGCGGACCCTTGGTCGACCTCGCCGGCCGTGTCGTCGGCGTGGTCACAGCCAAGCTGAATGCGGTCGCCGTCGCAGACGCCACCGGCGACATCCCCCAGTCGATCAACTTCGCCATCCGCCCGGATGCGGCCATCGCCTTCCTGCATGCCAACGACATTGCTTTCGAGACCGCCGATGCATCAGAGCCGCTCGCCAGCGTGCCGGATGCGACCGCCGAGGTGAAGGATTCGATCCTGCCAATCCTCTGCGTCGGCAGCTGAGGGCATATAGCGTCCCCTCTGACTCCAAAAACTGCACGCGGTTTAACGGAGTCTCGCGCCGTGCCGGTCGCCGAAGCGCCAGGACGCGAGCGAAAATCGGGTTGCCATGGCGGAACTTCTCCTGAAACCCCTGCGCTTTTCACCAAACGCTACGGGCGTGCCGCGTCGCCGCCCAGCACCCCGTTGAGGAGACCTGAATGCCCGATCTCGACACCGACCCGTCAATGATGCGCGAGCAGCAGGACCGGGACACGCCCCAGTCCATCGGCAACGATACATCTCCCGCGCGGGAAAGCAGCGACAGCGACGTCGGTAGCCGAGCGGATCGCGAGGGGGCGAAAGCAGGTTTGGCCGCTCGGCCCAAGGAAATGACACCAAGGACGGACCGCGAGGATGGGCCCGCTCAGGCGGCTGGTCCCTACGACATCGCGTTGATGCGGAAAGCCGCGCTCGCCCGCGGTGCTAGCCTCGTCAGGAAAGGCCGGTCGCTTCTCGGCAACTGAACCGACGGGTCAGCGGACGGAGCGCAAGAAGGTGGCGAGGTCGTCGGTGACGTAGTCGATGTGTTCGCCGTCCCGCCCCTCATGCTCCCAGACGTCGCCGAAGGCTTCTTCCAGATTGCGCGGCACGATCAGCACCGTGCGCATGCCGAGCCGCTTGGGAACTTCGAGATTGCGGGCCAGATCCTCGAACATGACCGCGCGATCGGCCTCGATCCGGTGCAGCCCCATGAACTTGTCGTAGGTCTCGGAGGCGGGCTTTGGAACGAGCCCGGCTGCGACCAGATCGAAGATATCCTCGAAATGATCGAGAATGCCGAGTTGGCGCGCCGTGCGCTCGGCGTGGCCGCGGTCGCCATTGGTGAAGATGAACTTGCGCCCCGGTAGCGCCTTGATCTCGTCGCCGAGCGCGAGGTCGGGGCTGAGCCACGAATAGTCGATGTCGTGGACATATTGCAGGAAGGCGTCGGGATCGACGGCGTGCTCCTGCATCAACCCGCGCAGGGTAGTGCCGTAGCGGCGGTAGAAATCCTTCTGAACCACCCGGGCCTCGTCCTTGGGCAGGGACAGGAAGTCCGAGACGAAGGCGGTCATGCGCTGATCGATCTGCGCGAACAGGTTCGTGTGGCGCGGGTAGAGCGTGTTGTCGAGATCGAAGACCCAGTCGCGGATGTCGGCGAAATCCTGCGGCGTCGCGTCGGCGGTCTGACGGATGGCTGTGTGCGCGGTCATGATGTCCAGAGGTTCGAGCAATCGGCCGCCTTGCCAAGCGTCGCCGAATAGGAGAGCGAGGGGCGTTGAGACAAAGCTGACGGATCGCCTGTGCCGCTCTGGATTCCGATTACCATCACCGCCGCCTTCCTGCAAAATCTGCGCTCGGCGCTGCAACGGCAATTGAAGGGCCGCATGGGCACGACCGGGGCGACCTTCGCGCGGTTCGGCTTCGGTTTTCCCTTCGCCGTCCTTTATGTCTTCGCCCTGCGCGTCCTTCTCGGCACGGGCTTCCCGCCGCCGAACGCAACGTTCCTGTTTGCCGTCGCCGTCGGGGGGATCGCGCAGATCCTCGCCACCTTCCTGCTCGTCTATCTGTTTTCATTCCGCAACTTCATGGTCGGCACGGCCTACTCCAAGACCGAGCCGATGCAGGCGGCGCTGTTCGGCCTGTTGATCCTCGGCGAGGCCATCGCGCCGCTGGCCTTCGTCGCCATCGTGGTCGGCGTGTTCGGGGTCGGGCTGATTTCGGTCGCCGGACGCGGGGCAGGCGGCCGGCGCGGCTGGAGTGCGCTCGCCGACGGTCTCGTTTCGCGAGAAGCCGGGATCGGGCTCCTCTCCGGCGCGCTGTTCGGCGTCTCGGCGGTCTGCTTTCGGTGGGCGTCGCTGTCGCTTGGCGATGGCGGGGTGGCGATGCGGGCCGCGATGACGCTGGCCTTCGCGACGGGCATCCAGACGCTGGCGATGCTTGCCTGGATGGCTCTCAGGGACCGCGCCGAGCTGAAGGCCGTCGCGCGCGCCTGGCGGCCCGCCCTCCTCGTCGGGATCGTCGGCGTCTGCGGCTCGGCCGGCTGGTTCACGGCGATGACGCTGGAAAAGGTCGCCTATGTCCGCGCGCTCGGCCAGATCGAGCTGGTCTTCACCTTCGCCTCGTCGGTGTTCTGGTTTCGCGAGACCATCACCCGGCAGGAACTCGCCGGCTGCGTGCTGATCGTCGGGGGGATCGTGGTGTTATTGGGGGCTGCGACGTGAGAGGGTTATCTGTCAGGACGCGGTGTATCACGCGTCGGAGACTGAAAAGCTGCCCAATCTAATCCATAATTAGCTTCCCATTCTACCGACATCGTTATATCGATCTTGCCTATCCGGTTGATTCCCACACCCACTAGATCTAGTGTTGGGCATGGATGTCCTGGCCCGTGAAGACCTGCCGTTCCCGCAGTCT
>NZ_JAZHLJ010000147.1:0-4198 GCF_036549495.1 Aurantimonas sp. C2-5-R2 | reverse complement strand
TCGATCTCTTCGCACGACCTCCGCCCCTGCAATGCCCTCATTGTGAAATGCTCATCGCAGAAACCGACAAACCAAAAGTGCCAAAGTAGTGCTAGCTTGCAACCTTCTTCGGGTCGAACACGCCGACCAGAGTGGCCTCCACAGTCTCGCCGATGGCGACATCTCCGGCGGCGATGCCGAAGATCGAGCCGACGAGCAGGCCATCGCCGGAGGCGGCGGCATGCCGAAGACGAGGGCCGATCTGAAAACGGCCGTCTGATCGTCAGCGGGCAGTGATNGGCGATGCCGAAGATCGAGCCGACGAGCAGGCCATCGCCGGAGGCGGCGGCATGCCGAAGACGAGGGCCGATCTGAAAACGGCCGTCTGATCGTCAGCGGGCAGTGATCGGCGTCGGTACCGTCTCGGCATCGGTCGTGTCCGAATGCACCGCCTCGCGGATCAATCGATCGGTGGTCTCCTCGAAATGTAGCCAAAGGTCGGTATGCATCTCGGAGAATTGGCGCCAGACCACGGCATCGAAAAATCCGCGCGACGCCCGCACCATGATCGTTGTCCGGCGCTGTCGCGGATAGCGATAAGGCCGGATGCCGTAGCGCCGGCACAAGGCGACGAAGAGCTTGACGGCCCAGGGATCGGGCATTGAAAACTGCATCTCAACCGGTGGATCCCGTCGGTTGATCTCGGCAAGCTTGGCCTTCAGACGCTGAACGGCCGCCTCGGCCGCGTCCCGCTCTCCATTTGTCCCGGCGCCGAAAATGCTCATCATCACCCTCGCTCATCGAGCGACGGCATCATCCCGCGTCAAATCCGTCAATATGGAAGGCGAAACTCCCGACATCCTTCAACAGTGGCCTCTCGCGGCGCTTACAGTCGACCGCCCGCCAGAGTTCGCGGGCGGCTTCCGGTTTCGAGACCTCGAAGCGGCGGACCAGATAGCCGATCGAGACCGCGCCTCTGGACGTTCTTTCGGATAGCGGCACGACGCGCCGCCCGCACGGTGGCAGGCCTCGGCCTCGCGGCGTTTGCCGCGCTCTTATACCCGGCGTTTGGCTGGCTCGCTGGCCATACCTATCCAGCCGTCGGTATTTGGGCTCGCGCCCTGTCCTACGACGATGTTCACCATCGGGCTCCTGCTGCTTGGGACAGCCTTTAGTAGGGCAACGCGACACCCAACGCTCTGCGGAAACCGACCTCATTCGCGCCTCGGGATCTCCACGCCCCGATCGGACTCCGGGCTGCCCCTTTCGGCATATTCTCGATCCAGCATCTCGACCGTCGCGGTCGCAGTCAGGCCGTGAATGACGGTGGAAGCGAAGATGGTGAACGCCACAACCGCCCAGAGTTCCCCGTCATCAATGAACTCGACGTGGGTCGACGCATATCCGAGGTAGTAGAGCGATCCGATCCCGCGCACCCCGTATATGGCCACGACGGCTCGCGCCCTCAGGCTCAGCGGGCTTGCGAGCAGTCCGAGCATCCCCGCGATAGGCCTGACCACCAGGATCAGGCCGAAGCCGATGACCGTGTGGCTCCAATCGAGATAAGGCCATAGTGAGGGCATGACGCTGCCGAGGAGCACGAGAAGGATGGCCGTTATTGCGTGTTCGATGGAACTCGCGAAGGAATGGAGATGCTGGTGGATCCGGTGCCGGGCCTCTACCCGCCGGCACACCAGCCCCGCGACGAAGGCAGCAATGAAGCCGTAGCCTTCGGCGAGTTCCACGAGCCCGTAGGCGAGAAACACCCCGGCCAGAGCGAGGACGCCGGGGCCCGAGGCGGTGACCGTGTTCCAGGCGGGTATCGCAAGGATGCGCCCCAGCAGCCAGCCGATGGCGCCGCCGAGAACGGTGCCGACGAGGATGCGGTAGAGGACGTCCCACGCAAGCCATTCGGCAAGCCAGAGGGCCGGGTCTGATCCTTGCGAGGCGACATGGAGAGCGAGGTAGACGAACGGGAAGGCAAGGCCGTCGTTCAAGCCGGCTTCGGTGGTCAGGGCGAACCGGACCGGGTGCTCCTTGCCCTCAAGCGGCGGACCGATCTGGAGATCACCCGCGAGCACCGGGTCAGTCGGCGCGAGCACGGCCCCGAGCAGGATGGCTCCTCCCACCGTCATCCCCGCGAGGCTCCAGCCGAGAAGTGCGACGGCCGCGATGGTGAGAGGCATCGTAATGGCGAGAAGCCTGACGGTTGGCCACCAGAGTCGCCGCCCGCCCAGGTCATCGATCCGCAGCCCTGTCGCGAAAAGCACGACGATCACCACGATTTCGGCGGCAAACTCCCAAATGACCGGGTTCTCCGTGGGGTTTATCCCGGCGACGATACCCGGGAAAAGCAGCGAACCCGCCATCCCGCAGGCCATGAGGAAGGCTGTCGCCGCAGGCGGCCTTCGGACAAGGAGGTGTGGAAGCCAATACGAAACGAGCAGGCTCGCGCCCAACGCGACGAGCAGGATGTGATAGGCATCAAAACCGAAACGGGCATCTTCCATGGCCTTGTGTGCACCGTACCGGAACCTCGCTGCAATCGGTTACAGCAATTGAATGGATTTTCGAGGCCAGGAGTATTGCGGCGTCAGCCTCTCCGAGCCTGAGGTCTCCGGTCAGTACTTCGCGCGATGGCCGGGCCTCGGTCGCGAAGGGGGGCGGCCTTCCTGACCGACAATCGGTCGCCCTACAGGCGCTCAGGGCCAAGGTCGACATGGATGAAGCCCGAACGCGGGTGAAATCCGACCTCCCGGGCCGCCTCCTCGAAAGCCGCTCCGTCAAGATGCTTCGAGCGCGTAGCGCCGCCGACGGCGCGGTTGTGTTCGGGACTGCGATAAGCCGAGCGGACGATCAGCGGCTTGCCCAGCCGGTCACGCAACGCCAGCAGCTTGTCGGTGCCTCGGCACGCGATCTCGGCGGGCGAAAAGTTGCGCCAGCGCCAGGCATTCTCCGGCACGTCGCGCCAGACCGCCTGACCTTGCCAGACCGCAGCCACGATCTCGTCCTTCGTCACCATGCGATCGCGGTTTCGGACAAGATGGATCAACACGGAAAGAACCTGCGGCTCCAGCCGCGCTGGTCTATCGCGCGGCTAATACCAACTCCCATTGATCAGAACCCATGAGCCCATTGGCGCATTTCGATGGACATGATGCGCCAGGGTTGGGCTTCGATGTTTCGCCAAGCGCGGCAGGCATGGTCGAGGATGTCGTCGTAGGATTGGAAGATGCGGTTTGAAAGCCAGTTGTCGCGTATGAACTGCCAGAGGTTCTCGACCGGGTTCAGTTCGGGCGCCTTGGGCGGCAGCGGCATCAAAGTAATGTTGTGGGGGATGGGGAGCTTCGGCGTCATGTGCCAGCCGGCCTGATCAAGCAGGACGACGGCGTGGGCGCCAGACGCGACGTTGCGGGAGATCTCGGCGAGATGACATGCCATGGCATGGGTGTCGCAGCGGGGCATGACGAGTGCGGCGCCCGCGCCCCGCTTTGGGCAGATCGCCCCGAACAGGTAGGCCGAGGCGGTGCGCTGGTCTCTGGGAGCCGAGGGTCGCGTTCCCCGTTTTGCCCAGCGGCGGGTGATCGGGTTCTTTTGGCCCACCCGCATCTCGTCCTGGAACCAGACTTCTACGGGCTTGCCGGCGGCCTCGCTCGCCGCGATCTTTGCCAGCGCAGTGAGGAAGTCTTTTTAAAAGCGTCGAGTTCGAACTCATTCTGCGCGTGATGGCGTGGGCGGGCAGAGAGTTTGCGGTAGCCCATGGCCCGCAGTTCGCGGCTCAGCGTTTGCACGCTTATGGGGATGCGGAACTCCTCGAACACCCATTGCGCCAGATCTACGAGCCGCCAGCGCACCACCCCGTCGACAGCCGGGATCGGGCCCGCCTCAAGCTTGCCCGCCAGAGCCTGCCGCTCGTCCGGCCCTAGCCGCGAGGGCGCGCCGGGCGACTTGCGGTCCAGGAGACCGTCCAGGCCCTCGGCGTTGAAACGCACGACCCAGTCCCGCACGATCTGGCGCGTCACGTCTCCGACCTTGGCCGCATCGCTGCGCGTGCCGCCCTCGTAGATCGTCGCCAGTGCCAAAAGCCGGCGGGTCTGAGATGCGTCCCGAGAACGCCGGGCAGCCTGGCGAAGTGTGTTCGTATCGAAGTCAGAGCGAAGCGGAACCGGCGTGGCCATGGCGGACATCCTCCTGTTCGCCCCAATGAATCACATCAGTT
>NZ_JAZHLJ010000146.1:0-4295 GCF_036549495.1 Aurantimonas sp. C2-5-R2 | reverse complement strand
AAAACAGCCTATCCACTGGCCGGGTTTTACTCCGGCGCGGCCGACCCTCTCGCCGCCGCTTCGTGGCCTAATTTGTCACCGCCCTACACAGTGGAGCCGCCGACCACCACCGTCGTCGCTCTGGCCGGCATCGGTAACCGCAGGAGCTGGGCTCGCTTGAGCTTGCGCGCCGGATGCTTGCCACTGCGCAGCATCGCTGTGAGTTCCTCGCGCTCGGTTGGTCGAGATCGACGCGATAGCGTACATTCATCCGGATGGCCTAGCGATGCCGCGCACTCACGGGAGGAGGCAGTCGAGCTTGGCGAAGACAACAGGGCTTTTTACCTGGCGGGCGTCGGCTAAGGCCCGGGCCAGCCGAGGCCAGCGAGCGCGTCGGCTGCACCGCCAGCATCGGTCCCGGCGCGTGATGGATGCAGTAGCCGATGAAGCAGTTGCCCGCCTCCGTGGCACCAACCTGCGCCGCCTTCATGAACACGATCCGCTGGGCCGGTTCCCGTTGCTCAGCGCATCCATGATGTCGCGCATGTACGGCGTCCGGTCCGTCCGATAGCGGCCGGGCTCGGCCGAGGCCCGCGACGACAGCCATCGATGCTGATCGGCCCATTCCGAGACGGTGAGGCGCGCGTCCGGCCTCAGCCCGCGCGACCAGGCGCGTAGAAGATCCTTCTGGCCGTCGAAGCCCCCGATCAGAAGGGTGCTGTCAGAGCTCGAGTTTCGGCTCGGCAAGGTCTCCGAGATGGGCGCGGACATGGTCCTCGAGGATCTTCTGCATGATGCCGGTCCCGATCGTCACCTCGGCGCCGATTTCCGCGCTGACTGCGGCCGACAGGTCCGCCGCCATCAGGGCAGCAACCCGCGCCGGCCAGGTCACCCACGCGTCCCGCTCCTGGCGGGCGAGCCGGAACACGAGGGCGACGGCCCGGTCGCGGTCGACCAGATCGCCCTTCAGCTGCGCGAGACGGATCTGGCGCTCCTGCGCCTTCCAGACCTCGTTGGCGGTCCGGGCCTTCATGAACGAGTCGCCGGACGAGGCGCGCGGTGAGCTGCCGGCCGGGGCTTGCGGCTCGGGCGCGTCCGGCACCGCGGCTAGGCGGACCCGGTCCGCAAGCCGGCTTTTGGCCAAGTCGGTCGTTGCGACTCGGCGTGCCTCGCTGGCGGCCGCGTCGATCGATCCGTCGGCGTGCAGGATGAGCCTGGCGGCGGCCTTAGCCTTCTGGACGGCGCCCCGCGAAATCCCGGCATGCGCCGCGTATTCGCGCTCGCTCATCCCCTCCATGGCTGACTGATAAACAATGATCCGATCCACTTACGAGCTTGATGTCGTTCGCAGCCGACGCCTTATGACGACACGCCGCGGCTAGCCAGGAGCGCGGCTCCGGGTCGTAGAAGCCCTGGACCCCCCGGGGCTCGCTACGGAGAACCCGATGACAAAGCTTTCCGACACGCAGACCCTGATCCTCTCGGCCGCCGCTCAGCGCGACGACCGCATCGCCCTTCCGCTTCCGAGCAGCCTCCGCCGCGGCGCCGTGCAGAAGGTCGTCCGCGCGCTCCTCGCCAAGGCCTATCTCGCGGAGGCGCCTGCAAGCCGCGAGCCCGGCACCTGGTCTGGGACGAGACCGAAGACGGCCAGGTCACCACGCTGATCGCGACCGTCGACGGCTGGCCGCTATCGGCATCGGGCCCGACGGCGCCGACGGGGCCGGCCCTGCGACGGAGGGCGCGCCCGCGGGCGCCACGGTGGCAGACGATGCGCCGAAGGAGGGTAAGACCCGCACCGGCACCAAGCAAGCGCAGCTGATCGAGATGCTTCGCTCGCCCGACGGCTCAGCCGCACACAGTACGCGGCGCGATCGCCGGGGCGCTGAAGAAGAAGCTGAGCCTGGAGGTCTCTTCGGAGAAGGTCGAGGAACGCGGCCGGGTCTGTCGCCTTAACGCCTGACTTCTTCGCCCTTTCGACAGCAGCCGCCCTCGTTGGGGGGCGGTTTCCTGTCCATTCAAAGCCCGATACGAAGATGAGCTATGAGACTAGCAAGACATTCGCCGGGTCGGGAACAGGTCGAAGCGTTTGCCTTCAGCGCGGAGCAAAGCCTCCGGAGCGAAAACGGACCATTGCTTCCGGGCCACGCGTTTCGATCTCGTAGAGCGTTGGTCGCGTGGACAGATAGGCGCGCCAAGTGCGTTCCGGATAGGTGCTGATCTGCGTGCCGTGCGCCGAATGCATCTTTTGCCCGAGCAATGAGATCAGCATGCCGCGGCCATTTACGCTCTGCTGAGCGATCATGCTACGGATCTTCTGATCGAGATCGGAGATGCCGTTCGGCGCCGCCACAAGATGCGGATCGCTCTTCCCGCTGCTCAGCGGGAAGAACTCGGTGCAGGACAGGCGAAAATCTTCTGTGGCTTTGTGCTCTCCGAGGCCGAGCACATACAAACCGCGCTCGCGCAAGCGTTGTGCAAGATGCGTAAAATCGCGATCTGACGTAGCGAGGACGAAAGCCTCGATGCCCCCGACGAGCGCCAGTTCCATCGCGTCGATGCTCAGAAGGAGGTCGGCCGCGTTCTTGCCTGCACCGGCGTGCAAAAACCGGTAGCCTGGTGTGGTCAGCCAATCCGACGGCCGATTTGCAGCGGCATAGACACGTGCGACATCGATCCGACCCAACTTGTCAGCTTCGGAGAGAACCCGTGCAGAATGCTTCGCGCTCATATTGTCGCCATCGACCAGAACCGCAACGCGTCGCATTCCCTGTCTCCAAGACACCAGCCACGACCTGCCGTGTGCTATGATCGCACTGGCCAAAAAATCTTTACAGCGCGACAAGCAGTTGCGGCGCGCCCACCATTCTCGAACGGCAGCTCTGTGCGCAAAGCTGACATCAATGGGATCGATTGCCAACCGTAGCGCGGATCGCCTCGAACAGGCGCCGGAGCACGAAGCTCCGGCCGATGCTCACGGCGGTGAAGATCCCGCCGATCGCCAGCGCGTCATTGAAATGCGCCGGTAGCCCGAACCACGGGAACACCACGAGCTGCGTCGCGACGGCGATCCCGAAGCCGACCACCACGTTTGCGATCGCCTCGACAAGCGACATGAGTCGGCTTTGTTTCACGCGGCCTTCCTGCGCCGGGCAGCTTCGCCGGTTCGGCCTCCTCGTCCTCATCCCCAGCGGGGGAATCATCGCCGCTAGGACCGCCGATCCGCTCCTCCCGCACCTCTGCGAATGAGCGGCCGTCGCGGTCCAGCACCGCCGTGCGGCCGGTTTCCGCCTGCGAGCGCTCGACGGCGACATAGGCCGGCTGATCTCCATCCCGGAGACGCGGCGGCCATTGGCCTCGCCGGCGATGATCTGTGAGCCGGAGCCGCAGAACGGCTCGACAACCCGGAACCTGTCACTCTCGCAGTAGCGGGACAACCGGAACGAAGGTGCGGTGAATGCGGTCCTTCAGCGGATGAACGACCGGCAGCCCCACATGCTCGGTCTGGGCTCGCAAGACGGGGGCCCAGCCTTCAACGTCCTGCGGACATGTTCGGCCAGGTCCGCTGCGGTCGCCCGTGAAATAGACGAACAGCAGCCTTGCCGGAATGCCCTGGTCCTGCAGGAAGCTCAGCACAGCGACCCGATTGCAGTACTGGTAGAAGCCGTTCAACCAGTCCCGGTCGGCGTCCACTCCAAGCTTCTGCTTCGACATGGAGAGCGTGCTCTCGATCAGTGATCGGCCGCCTTCCTTCTTGGCTTGGCAGGAGGACGATAGTTCCTCCAGGTTTGCCTTGGCCTCGACGAGCAGCCACTCCCAGGCGCTGCCAATCCGCACTCGCCCGACTGCATCCCAATTCGGCGGATTACCGCGGGCAGGCCACGCATCGCGCCAGGCTTGCTGGACCACTGCGTCTTCCCGGAGAAATGCCAGCCCCTTCCATTCTCCGTCCCGCCATTCGTCTTCTGGGTCGAAGGGATAATCGAGCCAGTCGACTTCTTCGGCACCAACCACATCCGCGACTGTCTGGTTCAACAGCTTGCGATGCCGGCCCAGAAACCGCAGCAGATGACATTCGCTTCCATAACCCGATCCCATACGTCCCAGGGGATGTCCCGAAGTTTGTTGAACTTCGTTGAGCGGCGATGCCGGGTTGAACGTTACGCGGCCCTCGATGCAGGGGCAATGAACTTTTCGGCATTTTGGCGCTGATGGGCAATGAGGGCGGCCCGCAGAATCGGCAGCTGCTTGTGAGCCTTGAGCTTGCGGAAGCCCTTGGCGGCCTCGATCATACCGGCGGCGACCCATCTCAGAGCCAT
>NZ_JAZHLJ010000145.1:0-4358 GCF_036549495.1 Aurantimonas sp. C2-5-R2 | reverse complement strand
CCGATCGGGCCCTTTCCTGTGTCGTGCCCCTCACGCCAGTGGCCTGCTTTTACTCCGCCCCACTGGCCCGGTTTTGCTCCGACGTTGACACTCCACGGTCTACCGCACCAAGCGCCGTATCGTGGAGATGGGCCTGGAGGCGGCGCTCGGCGAAGAGCCGCGCCCCGGGGCGGAGCGCAAGCTGACGGGCAAGGAGGAAGCCTTGCTGGTGGCCACCGCCTGTTCCAGCTCGCTGCCCGGCCGGGCCCGCTGGAGCTGCTGGCCGACGCGTTCGTCAAGTTGACCGAGCAATGAACAACTGTCGCGCGAGACGGTGCGCCGGCGCTTGGCCGAGATCGACCTCCAGCCGTGGCGCAAGGACATGTGGTGCATTCCCAAGCTCACCTCTCGCATGGCCGCTCCAAGCATTCACCAGCCGCCGAAGCGGGGCCAATGCGTGAGCGCGGTGCCGTCCTCTTCCGGCAGCACCTCGTACCCCTCGAACTGGGCCGCCGTGGCGCAGGCATGATTGGGGAGGATGCGCAGCAGCGTGCCGACCGGCCAATCCGGCAGGCTTCCCGTGCTGCCCCGGCCGCAAGGCGACGACGCCGTGCTCCTGGTTCGCCGTCACGACGATGAGGTCGCCCTGGATGCGTCCTTCTGCATCGCACACGATCCCGTAGCCCTGAGGAACCGTCTGAGCGGCGGTGCCGCGATCCCGGGACAGCGCCATCCAACCCGCGTCGACCATGATCCAGCCGCGGCCGCGCTGATGTCCGATCACCGTGGTCAGCACCGAGAGGGCGATATCCTCCTGCGCGCACACGCCGATGCCGGCCATCACGAGATCGAAAAAGACGTAGACGCCGGCCCGCACCTCCGTGATGCCCGTCAGGTCCCGCGCAAAATGCGCCGTTGGTGTCGAGCCGACACTGACCACCGGACAGGCGAGACCTGCGGACCGCAGCGCCTGCGCGGCCGTGACCGCCGCCAGCCGCTCGCGCTCGGCAAAGGCGGCCAACGCGTCGGCGTCCTTGGCGCCGTAGCTTTCGCCGGCATGGGTGAGAATGCCCCGCAAGATGGCGCCGCCCTCTGCGAGGAGGCGGCCGATCGTGACAATGGCGGGGTCGTCGTGGCGCAGTCCGGAGCGATGGCCGTCCGAATCTATCTCGATCAGCGCCGGGATGGGATGGCCCGCCTGCCGCGACGCCTCGGCCACCGCAACCGCCTGCTCCGGCGAATCCAGAATGACGGCCAGGTTACAACCCGCAGCCCGCAGGGCCAGAACGCGAGGGAGCTTCCGGGGCGCGATCCCTACGGCGTAAAGAATGTCGCTCACGCCTGCCGCGGCAAAGACCTCGGCTTCTTTCAGGGTGGAGACGGTGGCCGGTCCAGTGCCGTCATGCAGGACACGCCGTGCTACCTCCACCGATTTGGCCGTCTTTAGATGCGGGCGTAGGACGACGCCGAATGGTTCGAGGCGGGATCGCAGCCGGTCGATGTTGCGCAGCATGCGGCTTTCGTCGAGGAGCAGGCTGGGAGTCGGCACGGAGTTTAAGCGATCGGCATTGCGCATGGCGATGGATCCTCAGGGAGCGCTGATCGCGGCATAACGGATCCACCACCCCGTCGCCAATCGACGAGGTTGGACGCGGCACCGCGCCGTGGCGGAGCCTTCCGCCGCACCATTCTCAAAAGCCGATGGCGGCGCCGTCCTTGCGATGGTCGACCGCAGCCATAATCCTTGAGTGGAGGATTTGGCTGTGGCTGACCGGAGCATACCTTGTCGCGCCGACATCGACCATATGGCCGCCGTGCCTAGCCCTGACGCTCTGGCGGGCGCTCGCAGAGCCCGGCGCCGAGAAACCGTCCGCGCTCCATCTGCATCGCCAGTTCGAAGGCCCGAGCGAACACCCGCGCCATGTCGTTCGGCCCCTGCTCGATCAACTGTTCCAAGATAGCCTCGACCGCCGTATCCTGCCGCTTGTCCATTCGTTCTTCTCCATGGTCGTTTCGCAACTCCATGGAATACCAAGATGGACAGCCCCTGCTGGGGCGCGCCCCAGCAGGGGCTCATGACGCCCGAACTCGAGCGAATTTCCAGACTTGAGGGTACAAGTACCCGCGAAGCGGCCGAACTCGATGAGACGCGTCTTGTCCTCATGGAGCTGCAGGCCGAACTTGGCCAGCCGTTCCTTGAGGTCTGCCAACATCTCCTTCGCGTCCGTGCGACGATTGTCACCGCGATCTCGATCTGATACCGGCGCGCTCATGAACTGACCGCTTTGATGTAGGGATAGTTGCAGAGGGATTGGACGCGCCGCGGATCTTTGGTGGCGCGGTTCCAGGCATCGCAGCAAGCGTCGATGATGGCTTGCCTGTCGCGGAAGACGCAGAGGCTGAGGGAGGTCTCGCGCAGATAGAGCCAGAGCCGCTCGACCGGGTTAAGTTGGGGACTGTAGGGCGGAAGGGTTACGAGGGTGATGTTCGCCGGTACGTCGAGGGCCTTTTCACCGTGCCATCCGGCGCCGTCGAGAACCATGACGACAAGGACGCCCTCTTCATGTGCATTGACAATCAGCTCATTTAAGCCATTTTTGTCAGACAGTCTGACAGGAGGGACTTTGAGCGATTTAGGTTTTATTCGGGTTGCGGTGCCGGTGCGAACTCAAGTGGAAGATGCACTTCGAACCGCAATCGGGAACGGTCGGTTTTTGCCGGGCGACCGATTCGTCGAGCGCGAACTCTGCGCGCTACTCGGTGTCAGCCGTCCCCTTCTGCGAGAGGCCCTGCGGCAACTCGAGGCGGAGGGATTGATCAACACCGTGCCGGGCCGCGGCTTGATCGTGACGGTGCTCAACTTGGAGGATGCACGCAACTTATTTGCGGTACGCGCCGAACTCGAAGGACTTGCTGCCAGGAGTTTCGCCGAGCGCTCCGATGAAGCGACCATCGCCGCGCTTCGAAAATCCATCGAAGCTTTGGAATTATTAGTCGCAACGGGTGATGCGGAGCGCGTCCGCTCCGCCAAGAACGAATTCTACGATCTTTTGATGCGCGGCAGCGGGAACGGCATCCTGAGCGAGATGCTGCGGATGCTTCATAACCGTATCCAGCTTTTGCGCGTGACGAATTTCGGCGAGCCGGGACGTATGGAGAAGGCCGTCATCGAGCTTCGCGGGATCTTCGATGCGATCGAGCGGCATGACGGTCCCGCCGCGCACAAACTCTCAAGGGAGCATATCCGCAATGCGGCCGCCGCGCTGGAGCAGGCGCTGGCTCGCCGCGATGAGGCTGACAAAACTCGCAGCCGCGGATCTATCGAGACAACTGCTTAAATTTCAGTTGGACGGTTGGGGACGAAGCGCATTATGAGGACGAGCGAATCGATCAGCAATGGCATCCAGAGGATCGTCCGCTATGAGATCCTGGTGGCGAGCAGATCGTCGTTCGCGGAAGCTATGCCTGTATCCGCCACATCGCCGCTTTTCGGCACGACAATTCTTGACCTCGGCGATCCGCGCAATCCGCGAATTAGGGCACTTCCGACGACGACATTGTCGACGCGGGGTCGGTGCGATCGAAGCTTGTCATGGAGAGCCCGGCTTCGTGGCCGAAAAGACCAACGGGCTCGGACCGCAGGTCCGTTGCGTCGCCGATGAGGCGGAGTGGATGAAAACATTGCGATTCCGGTCAGCCCTGAAGCCAGAGCCGTTGTCTCTCACCTCAAGGAACCCTTCGACACTGACAACGAGTAGCTGGCCGTCGGGACGGTTGCTTGTCTACAAGCGCCTTAACACAGCAGGTCAAGCGGTTGTCGTTGCGGCGATAGGCTTTGCCATGGACATTTGGCGGTCTCCTGTTGTCGGACAGACGGCGGAATGCATGCAACCAGGCTGTAACGTCTTCGCGTCCGCGGCCAGGGCAGGTCCATCTTGCCCTGCCGCAACTTGGCTGAAGGACGGACTCCTGGCCGCATGATGGCTGCAATTTCGGTACGCGACGAGCCGAAGGCGCCCCGCCTGACCCGCGTCGTACGTACTGCATCAGACAATGCTGGGCGAAGCCTACATTATGAGCTATATGGCATCGTAAGTAATTTTCCTGCTGATCCGCACATGGTTCCCGCGGCCGTCAGCTTCAACCGAGCGTAACAAGCATTTGCGCTCGTCAAAGTTCAACCTTCTGCGCCTTGCCCTGCGCTCGGCCAGCCGAACAGCGGCAGCCGTGACGGCCAAGTCCTGCAGGCCGACCCCGGTTCCGTCGAACAGCGTGATCTCCCCATCTGAGGGGGATGTCCCGAAGTTTGTTGAACTTCGTTGAGCGGCGATGCCGGGTTGAACGTTACGCGGCCCTCGATGCAGGGGCAATGAACTTTT
>NZ_JAZHLJ010000144.1:0-4466 GCF_036549495.1 Aurantimonas sp. C2-5-R2 | reverse complement strand
GACTGCGGGAACGGCAGGTCTTCACGGGCCAGGACATCCATGCCCAACACTAGATCTAGTGGGTGTGGGAATCAACCGGATAGGCAAGGCTTGACTTTCCAATCATCTACACGACGAACTACGACTACAATCTGGAAATGGCGTTCAATCTAAGCGGCCATCCATATGTGAAGATTGTCAATGCGCGAGATGTCGCGAAAGCGACCAGCGCCGATACACAGATCGTGAAGTTTCATGGTGACTTCGAAGACGACCAATCGCTCGTCATTGCGGAAACGGACTACTTCAATCGGCTGACTTTCGATTCGCCTCTCGACATCAAATTCCGAGCCGATGCATTGGGCCGGACCATCCTGTTTGTCGGCTACAGCGTCTCGGATCTCAACATCCGTCTGTTGCTTCACCGTCTGTGGCTTACCTGGCGCGATTCGGGGCGAGAGAAGGATCGCCCGAGGTCCTTCGTCTTTATGTCCCGTGAGAATCCGGTGCAGGAGGCTGTGCTCGGGCAGTGGGGCATCAGCGTGCTCAGCGGCAAACATGATGAGCCTGCGGACGCTCTTCTAAGCTTCATGAAGGAATTGACCGAACGAGTGGAACACTTCCATCAACGTGGAACATCGAGCACCCAATGAGAAGCGTGGCGCAGTGGCCGCAACCTAGGGCCGAGCGCGACCCAGTCGCGAATCTGCTCTTAGTCTGGTGTGCGTAAGGCGGTGATCTCAAGGCCCCGCCGGAAATAGCGCGAGCGGATACAGCCGGAAGATATGCGTCGAGATGGCTTACGATCCAAGCGCGTACAAGTACCGTCCGTGACCGGGAGCGGTTGGAGGCACGGAATTTTCGAGAAGCATGACGGCTTCGGCACGGCGCATCGGCGCCGCGAAGCCGATGGAGGTATGATGAGTGCAGCGGAACAAGAAGTGGCCTCCCTCCCGGACGCCACCGTCTCCGTCCGCGAAACCTTCGGTTTCGACAGCGACCTGAGCATCCCGGCCTTTTCGCGAGCCGACGAGCATGTTCCCGAGTTCGATCCGGACTACCTGTTCGACCCGCAGACGACGCTGGCGATCCTCGCCGGCTTTGCCCGCAACCGGCGCGTCATGGTCTCGGGCTATCACGGCACCGGCAAGTCGACGCATATCGAGCAGGTCGCCGCAAGGCTGAACTGGCCTTGCGTGCGCGTAAATCTCGACAGCCATGTCAGCCGCATCGACCTCGTCGGCAAGGACGCGATCACCGTGCGCAACGGCATGCAGGTGACCGAGTTCCGCGACGGCATCCTGCCATGGGCCTATCAGAACAACGTCGCGCTGGTCTTCGACGAATACGACGCCGGCCGCCCGGACGTGATGTTCGTCATCCAGCGCGTGCTGGAATCCTCCGGCCGCCTGACGCTGCTCGATCAGGCGCGCGTCATCCGCCCGCACCCGGCCTTCCGGATCTTCGCAACGGCGAACACCGTCGGCCTCGGTGACACGACCGGCCTCTACCACGGCACGCAGCAGATCAACCAGGCGCAGATGGACCGCTGGTCGATCGTCACGATCCTGAACTACCTGCCGCACGACAACGAGGTCGGCATCGTGGTCTCCAAGGCCAGGAGCTACGACAGCAAGGAAGGCCGCCAGACCGTCTCCAAGATGGTCCGCGTCGCCGACATGACCCGCTCGGCCTTCGTCAACGGCGACCTGTCGACTGTGATGAGCCCGCGGACGGTGATCACCTGGGCGGAGAACGCCGAGATCTTCGGCGAACTCGGCTTCGCCTTCCGCGTCACCTTCCTCAACAAGTGCGACGACCTGGAGCGTTCCATCGTCGCCGAGTTCTACCAGCGGAGCTTCGGCGAGGAGCTGTCCGAATCTTCTGCCAACGTGGTACTGAACTAAGGAAAGCCGGACGGTCTCATGGCACAAATAGGCGGCAATTCGCGATCGAGCAGTCAGAAATCCGCGATGAGCACTTCCAGACGCTCACGGTCCGCCGTGATGAGTCCACTGACGATCAGGCGCCGATGCTCCGGACTCGCATATCCCGCGAGAGCAGGAAAATCCGCCCGGGACATTTCACTGATCCTCACACCACTAGCTGCGGAACTGCTCTTCAAGTTGGCGCGCCGCAAGACCCGCTCCTCGTGCGAACAGGAGCGTCGCCTGGATCGTCGGGTCGGCAGTGACGGTGACTTCGGCGACGTCCTGCAGCTGAACGAAATCCGCCGTGGCCGCCATGGGTGGCTCTGCGGGTCCGCTCGGCGTGAGCGTCACGACATCGGTCGCCGGCAGGAGGGCCCCGCGCCAGTTGCGCGGGTGGTGTGGAGCAATTGGCGTCAACGCAACCAGACCGGAATTGAGAGGAAGGATCGGTCCATGAGCCGAGAGGTTGTAAGCCGTGCTGCCAGCAGGCGTTGCAGCGAGCACGCCGTCGCCGGCCAAACCCAACAGACGCTTTCCACCGTTTATCGCGATGTCGATCCTGATCATTCGCCGGGTCTGACGGAACACCGCGACCTCGTTATAGGCATGCGCGACATGCTGCTCGCCTGTGGTCAAGCGGCACGTCATGCACAGCGGGTGCAAAATTGCCGGTTCCGCCTCCGCGATCGCTATATCCAGCTTTGCCTCCTGAAAGCCGTTAGTCAGGAAGCTCGGGCTCCCCCAGCTCATCGGATAGATCGGAAGACCGTAACCGGCCAAACGGTGCAGCCCGCGAACAACACCCGAGTTGCTTGCGATCAGAACAATCGCGTCGGCCATATCGAACCCGATCTGCCCATACAGCCGCCGAAGTCGGCTGCTGACCGCTTCCGGAGCTTCCTCGTCCGCCATTACGGCGATTTTCATCATTCGACATGACCGCTGTCGCATATGCGGCCGGCTGTAAGAAGGAAAAAACCCACGATGTTCGACATCAAGCCTCGCAAACTCGGTGAAGCGATCCAAAACCATATTCGCAAGAGATGGCAGCTGCCGACACAATGGCCAGATACGCCGGACACGCTGCTTGCTCCGGACTTGCGCGAGAGGATTGCTCTTTTGGGGATCGACGACCGGCAGCTTATCGACGTTTCCCCGAATGACGTCGTGCACAAGCTTGAAGAGTTGGAAAGGGCTGCGGCGCTAGAAGATGCTGGTGATCCCGAGACACTCGCTAGACGCGTTGAACTGGACGACGTTCGGTTTGAGGTCGGCAAGGGCCGGTAACGGGAGCGCACTGCGCGGCTCGACCAGCCCGGGACATTCAGTTGCTCCTCAGACGCAGTTTCCGCCGGTCCGACGTAAAAATTCGATGCTATTTGAATCGGCACTCTACAAATGCTTGGCCACATCATCTAAGTTCCGGGCACCGGCATCAGGAAATATTAGCCTTCCGCCGATTTTCCCGCACACCTGATTGGTGGTCGGATCCGAAGAGGCGCGAGACCTCATCGCGATCGATGCCACTGCATCGACAGCGCTTCAGGCTCCGGGGCTGCGGATGACGTTCCGGCTATGGCACCGACGCTCCTCCCTCTAGCTGCGATACCGCGGCTGGCCGTTGGAGATGCTCTCTCCTTTTCCCAGCGAGCGGAGGACCGCATGCGTTTAACCAAGTTTGACTTGGCAACAAAATCC
The DNA here is from genome assembly GCF_036549495.1 of Aurantimonas sp. C2-5-R2. NCBI lineage: Bacteria > Pseudomonadati > Pseudomonadota > Alphaproteobacteria > Hyphomicrobiales > Aurantimonadaceae > Aurantimonas > Aurantimonas sp. C2-5-R2. Next base: position 858 of record NZ_JAZHLJ010000144.1, on the reverse strand, counting down.
TGCACCCAGCCGCCAGAGGCAAATCGATCGGAAGATGACGATGTCTTCAGCGGCTACGGCTACGGCTACGGCTACGGCTACGGCTACGGCTACGGTCCTGTGCCGGTCCAGGAATGCGAGCCGCGTGATGATCCACGCCGTGGAACACGCCGGGGAGCGCCCATGCAGCATGACTACGGCCAGACACCAGAGTCGAACGCTTCGCAGAATACTGGCAGCATTCTTGTAGGCACCAGCCCCGCGCCGAGAAGCGAAGCTCAAATGCCGCACAGGATAGGATTCTGATGAGAGTTGCATTGGGGAAGGCCACCATTCAGTGCGTCCGCGGCGATATCGCCGATCAGCCGGACGTCGACGCTGTCGTCAATGCCGCCAATGCAGAGCTGCTGCCGGGAGGAGGCGTCACCGGTGCACTGCATGCTGCTGCAGGGCCGGAACTTGCGGCAGCTGCCGCGCCGTTCGCCCCGCTGGGGCCCGGCCAAGCGATCATGACAGCGGCATTCAAGCTTCCAAACAAGGAGCTATGGCTGAAAATGGGTGATGGGGCCTGAGAAGGCGGCGTATCGTGGCGGGTGCTGAAGCCTGCCAGAACCTCCCGAAGGAGCGATACGCCATGAAAGACGATACCACGATCACCCCGCTTCACCAGCCCGGATCGATCCTTGACCCGCTCACCGAGATCGCCCGCGAGGGCGCGCGCCAGATGCTGGCCGCCGCGCTCAGGGCCGAGGCGGCAAGCTTCGTTGCACAGTTCGAGGACGAACGCTTGCCCGATGGACGCCATCGCATCGTGCGGCATGGCACCGGGCCGGGACGGATGATCCAGACCGGGATCGGCCCGATCCCGGTGCAGCGCCA
>NZ_JAZHLJ010000143.1:0-4546 GCF_036549495.1 Aurantimonas sp. C2-5-R2 | reverse complement strand
CCCGATCGGGCCCTTTCCTGTGTCGTGCCCCTCACGCCAGTGGCCTGCTTTTACTCCGCCCCACTGGCCCGGTTTTGCTCCGACGTTGACAACAATTCGAGCGCCCGCTTGACGACCTCGCGCGGATAGACCGGCGTATGGTCGACCGTGCCCGTGCCCTGCACCTCGTCGGCGATCAGGGCGTTCTTCCGGTCCAGAAACAGGATGCGGATGTGTTTCTTTGGTGCGCTAATGGTCTGTAATGCTTGAACTTTGCGGCGGGCGTCCCCCATGCGTCCCTTCGCGTCCCCTATCGGTCGTTCTCTGTTGGTTTCTCCATTCGCATGATGGCCACGCGGTTTGTCTGCGCAATCGTGCCTCGATTGTAGCGGGCGCTCGTCTGCCGGTTCCGGTGGCCCGCCGATTTCATCACGTCTGTTTCGGCGGCGCCGAGGTTGTAGGCTTCCGTGATCGCTCCGGCTCGCGCGTCCATGTTCCAGATGCCTTTCGGCAGGCCGGCCCTATCCGCAATGATGCGCCATCGCTGGGTGAAGTTGCGATGCTTGTACGGCTCGCCGGTGTTCTCTGAAATGATGATCGGCCCGACGCGCCTGTCCGCCGGCACCTTGGCGATCTCCGCAAGCACTGCCGGATGATAGGTGAGGTCGTGCTCGACATCGAATCCGGTCTTCGTATGCGTCTTGCGCAGGATCATATCTGCATCAATGTCCGACCACGTTAGCCCGTTGACCCATCTGGTGCCTTTGTACCGGATGCCGCCATCGCCATCGCCAATCGGCTCCCACTCGCCGATCACGTCCTTCTGTCGGAGCGCGAGGCCAAATTGCAGGACAGTTGCCAGCGCGATCGACGGAAAGCCTTCCGCATGTGCCGTGGCGCGGATCGCCTCGACATGGGCGGCGGTCAGGATCGCCTTGCGGGCAGGGGGAGTCGGGAAGCGGATCTTCGACAGGATCATATCCGCACGGAAACAGTCATCAAAGCCGAGCGTCACACCGTAGGCGATGAGCTGCCGCACAATGTCCATAGTGTGCTTCGCTCGCCAAGGGCGGGCAGGGGCGTCCGGTTGCTTTGGCTCGCCCCACGCGCGATGCCATCGCTTGAAGTCCGGCCCTAGCAGCTTGGCGATCTGGCGGGTCCCCACTGTCCGCTCTACGATCACGAGCGACTTGGTGACGTTTACCCGGCTGTTCCATTTCATCGAATGGTACGGCGAGTCAGCGTCCGTCTGGAACAGTCGAGAAAGGCTCGTCAGGGTGCCGTCATAGCCGGGCGTTGCGAAGTCTCCGGTGGAGGCCCACGCGAGCATTTCCGCCTGTAGGATATGGCAACGGGCGGCGATCTGACTCCGGCCTTCGTCGCTCTCGGGATAATGAAGGCGGACAGACGACGGCCGATAGCCGCGCTTCACGAGATCGCTACGCGCCATCCAGTATTCGCGGACGCTGCCATCCTTGTTGCGCTTGCGCTTTAGGCCCGGTGCGTCGGTCATGCCCAATTCTCCGCACCGTCCGCAGTTGACGGCAGCACGGATTGCCCGATGCCATGACGCCGATCCAAGAATGCTCGGACTGCCGGCCAGTATCGTGCGCCGGTCATAGGGTCGATACGCGGCAGCCCTTCGCGCTCCCAAATCACGGCCAAAGCGTCCCATTGCGGACGCATCTTCGGCCCGAGCACCCGATCGGATATCGCGGCCTCGGACTGGTAAAGCTGTGAGTTGTCGTTAGCGGCCTGACGCGGCATCACTCGCCTCCCATGTTCGGCTCGACCCATTCGCCCCACTTCTCGTGCGGGACAAACTTGGCGCCATTGGCCTCTAGCACCGGTCGGATTTTGCGCATGGTCGCCGGCTTCAGCTCGGCGCCCGTCTCAAGCTTCGTAATCGTTGCGGTGGATACGTCGGCCGCAGCGGCAAGCTCGCGGACGGTTAGGCCGGCGATAGTTCGCGCCGTTCGGTAGAGCATCATAGAGCGAAAAACCGGGTTGGGGGGTAATGGAGCCATTGCTACCTTGTATTACAAAACTGCTACAAAGTCAATACTCCTGGACACCGGGTTCAACACGATCGACATCACGGCGCTTCATGACAGCACGTCTCTGATGATGATTGCGCTCATGATCATTGGTGGTGGAAGCACCTCCACGGCAGGCGGCATCAAGGTCACGACATTTATTGTCCTTTGCCTGGCAACGATTACCTTCCTGAAGCGTCGCGAAACCATCTCCATCTTCGGCCGCAGCTTGGGGCCCGAGGAGGTGATGAAAGCCCTGGCGCTGGCAATGATCGGCATCGCAGTCCTCATCCTGGCGCTCTTCATCATGTCGATCACCAACGACGTAGACTTCCTCGACCTTCTCTTCGAGGTCGCTTCGGCACTGGGAACCGTCGGTCTATCGCGAGGCGCTACAGGCCAATTAGATACCGTCGGTCAGATCGTCATCATCGCCGTGATGTTCATCGGCAGGGCTGGCCCGCTGTCGCTTGGTTTCTTCCGTGCCTATCCGCTTTACACCCACACCCACAACATCTAGGGTGGGCGTCAAGCGGATAGGAGGCGGCTGTGGACGTTCTCGACCGAGATGACCTTCCGTTCCCGGAATCGCTTCCGGGGTTCCAGCGGCTTTTTCCTGACGATGCGGCCTGCGCCGCCTACCTGGAAAAGTCTCGATGGAATGACGGGTTCGCTTGTCCCCATTGCGGCATTGTTGACGACCCTTTCCGCTTCGAGAACCGACCCCGTGTCCTGCGGTGCCGGTCCTGCCGCACGAACACCGGCCTGACCGTTGGCACCGTCATGGAGCGCAGCCATACGCCGCTCAGCGTGTGGTTTTGGGCTGCCTATCTGGTGGCCAGCCAGACACCCGGCTTGTCTGCCGTGCAGTTCCAACGCCAGCTTGGACTGTCACGCTACGAGACGGCGTTCAGCATTCTCCACAAGCTCCGCTCCGCCATGGTGCGCCCCGATCAAGACCGTATCGGCGGCCTCGCCGACCAGCATGTCGAGGTGGATGAGACGTGGGTGGGCGGACGGACGCGCGGCGAGGGCCGTGGCGCCCATCACAAAGTGCTGGTGGCCGCCGCCGTCGAAGTGCGGCACCGTGAACCGGGCACCGCCCAGGACAACCGGCGGGACGGTCGCTACGCCGGTCGGGTGCGTCTGGCGATTGCTGCCAACCGTAGCGCCGAATCGCTGGGTGGTTTCGTCAAAAGCACCGTCGAACCCGGCACGCTGATCATTACCGACGATTGGAGCGGTTACGGCGGGCTACGGAAGGACGGCTACGATCACCACGCGATTGCACAGTGCGGCGACCCAGAAGTTTCGGAAGAGTTCATGCCCATCGTCCATCTGGTGTTCTCGAACCTGAAAACTTGGCTGAACGGCATTCACCACGGCGTCAGCGCCAAGCACCTCCAGGCATACCTCAACGAGTTCACGTTCCGCTTCAATCGCCGCTTCTACCCATTCAATGCCTTCCGGTCGCTCCTTGGGATGGCCGGCGACACGACCGCGCCGACCAGGGCGGGGTTATATTCGGGAGAGTGGCAGCATCCTACATGTTGTGGGTATGGGCGTTAAGCGGATAGGCACGGTTTCTTCCTAGGAACAAGAGCAACCCCGAAAATCCGGTATCCGTCCAGCCGTGTCTATCTCGGATAGTCAGCGAGTTTCGACTTCAACGCAACGCCAGTTCACCCGACCTCGGAAAGGACGTGGATCAAGTTCTCGCAAGATTTTTCCTACGGCTTTGCTAGCAAAATGCCATGTGACTTCGTCACCAAACCGCTGGGTATTGATGCCCCGGTCATGACAACGATCAAAAGCCGCACGGCCATATTTCCACTTTTAGAGGCCGTTTCGAAAGGGGTTGAGTGGTCGAGGTGCGCGTGATTCCAAACGGTTGTCGAAGCCGGTTTGGAGATTGTCATGTGGACCACGACCACCCGCAAACAGCATAGCCGCTCTGCGGCGCGATACCAGACCGATCTGACGGATGCCGAGTGGCGGCTGATCGAGCCGCGCCTCCCGGCTGCCCACAAGACGGGGCGCCCTCGCGCCTGGTCGATGCGCGAGATCGTCAACGCCATTTTCTACGTGCTTCGCGGCGGGATCGCCTGGCGGCTCCTGCCATCCGACTTTCCACCGTGGCCGACCGTCTACCGCTGGTTCGCCACCTTTCGCGACGGCTCGGTTGCGTATTTCACCGCATCGTGAGCACGGATTTCACCGCATCGTGAGCAGAGATTTCGGGGGATCGTGAGCAACGATTTCAGATGATCGTGAGCACCTTTTCGAGGGTGCGGGCTGCTTCGGACGACAACTCAACNTGCGTATTTCACCGCATCGTGAGCACGGATTTCACCGCATCGTGAGCAGAGATTTCGGGGGATCGTGAGCAACGATTTCAGATGATCGTGAGCACCTTTTCGAGGGTGCGGGCTGCTTCGGACGACAACTCAACCGGTCTACGGGATGCCTCGTTCAACCAACGAGGAAGCCTGATGCCAACCCAGAGATTGTCGATGCGCCGGATCAGAGAA
>NZ_JAZHLJ010000142.1:0-4806 GCF_036549495.1 Aurantimonas sp. C2-5-R2 | reverse complement strand
CAAGGCTCTCGACTATATCGCCGCCGAGCCGGATTTCTGGATCCACGCTTGAGCGAAAACCCGCTCAAAATGGCCAAAGTCGAGCTGAGAGGCCTCGGCGCGAATGGAAGATTGTCGAGAAGCGCGGCGGCCGATACGTGCTGGATTGCATCCAGAACCCGAAGGTCAGTCGGTTCCTTGACGCCGAGGCACTTTCAGATCAGCAGCGGTATGAGAAGCGACAATGATGATCTAGCTGTGAAAGGCTTCGTGCATGAGCGTCTATTTCAAAGAATTGGACTACCGCCTGACACCCATCGGCGCGCTCAGCTTGCGGCGGCGACGCCAACTGTCGCTCGGCGTCGATGTCTTCGAGATCAAGCTCGGTGACGAGCATCTTATGTCGAGCTTGTTCACGGCTTCCGAGATCGCACTGGCCCGGCTCGTTCTCGCGGCAGTCGTTGGCGATAAGCTCGACGTGGTCGTCGGCGGGCTCGGGCTCGGCTACACGGCTCAAGCCGTTCTGGAGCAGGAGGTAGTCGGCTCGCTGATCGTTGTGGAAATGCTGGATGCGGTGATCGACTGGCACCGATCCGGGCTGCTCCCCCTTGGTCCCGAACTCGTCGCCGACGATCGCTGTCGCCTGGTACAAGGCGACTTCTTCGCCATGGCCGGCGGCGACGACGGGTTCGACCCGGATGCTCCCGGGCGGTGCTTCGACGCGATCTTGGTCGACATCGACCACTCGCCCGATGCGCTGCTCGATGTTCGCAGCACCAGCTTCTATCGACCCGAAGGGCTCCGCGCGCTCGCCGCTCATATCAAGCCCGGAGGCGTCTTCGGGCTCTGGTCGAACGACAAGCCCGACCAGTCTTTCACCGAACGACTGGCGAGCGTCTTCGCCGAGGCCTGGGCGGAGCCAGTGACCTTCCACAATCCGTTGCAGGACCGCCCCTTCACGCAGACGGTTTATCTTGCCCGAACCGCCGACATGTCGAACGAGGCGGCATGACGGCAGCGATCGTAACCAGAAACATCGAACTGCCATCCCCAGCTCTCGAGAGCTGTCCCGTGTGCCGCTCGCCCGCACCACAGCCGTTCCTGTCTGTCGCTGGGCGGGACTACTGGCGATGCGAGATGTGCCAGGTGCGATTTCTCGATCCATGTTAACATCCCTCACGTGAGGCGGAATACGCCCACTACCTGCATCACGAGAACTATCCCGACGATCCGGGCTACCGCCGTTTCCTGTCAAAACTGTCTGAGCCGCTCCTTGCGCAATTGCCGGCGAGATCACGCGGCCTTGACTATGGATGCGGGCCGGATCCAGCGCTGGGTGCGATGCTGCGCGAGGCTGGGTACGAAGTGGCGCTTTACGACCCCTTCTTTCACCCGGATCCAGCGCCGCTTAATCAAACCTATGACTTTCTCACCTGCACCGAGACGGTGGAGCATTTCCATCGGCCTGCGGAAGAGTTCGACCGGCTCATGGCCTTGGTCCGGCCGGGCGGTTCGATCGCGATCATGACCTGCTTCCAGACCGATGATGCCCGGTTTCGCGATTGGCATTATCGGAAGGATCCCACCCACGTCGTCTTCTATCGCGAGGAGACGCTGCGGTATCTGACGGCCTATCGCGGTTGGTCCTGCGACATACCGGTCAAGGACGTGGCGCTGATGCGCAGGCCGGCGGAGCCGGGAGGCGCAAAGTGACCACCTGGCTGCATGAACAGCGGCTGGAAGCCGCGCGCGCAGTCATTCGCGACAGCGGTGCCTGCACCGTTCTTGATCTCGGTTGTGGCGATGGTGATCTCCTCACGCGCCTGGCGACGGAGTCTCAGATCGAACGGATTGTTGGCGTCGATCTGTGCCGAAATGCTCTCGGCCGCCTTCGTGTGCGCCTCGACGCGTTGAAAGGGGGAGACACGGCGAAGGTCGATCTCATCCACGGCTCGATGGTGGACGGCGGGGCGGTGCTCTCGGGATTCGACTGCGCCATGCTGATCGAGACGATCGAACACGTCGACCCTGAACGGCTTTCGGTCGTGGAGCGAGCCGTGTTTGCCGAGATGCGGCCGCAAACCGTGGTGATCACGACGCCGAACGCGGAATTCAATCCGCTGCTCGGGGTGCCGCCTCACCGGTTTCGCCATCCCGATCACCGTTTCGAGTGGGATCGCGCCAGATTCCAGCGATGGGCATGCGGTGTTGCTGCGCGGAACGGTTACGACGTGGTCTGTCACGATATTGCAGGTCATCACCCCGCCCTTGGAGGCGCGAGCCAAATGGCGGTGTTCGATATCGCTGCCTGTTCCGGCGATCAACTCGCCGCCTGAGGATACTTAAACCAGAAGCAACCAGATCGAAGATGACCTCTGCCGAAACCGAAGAACATACCCGCTTGGGAACCTGCCAGCAGCGCATTCAGAGCAATCTGCGGACCATCGGTTCGCGCCTCAATGGCTACGCGCGGGAGGTCGAGGAGAACAAGACCTACATGTGGGAGGCGCGGCGCGATTTGGACCACATCGACAAGATCGCCATGCGCCAAGCGTGTCAAGCGATCGAACATGTTCCAAGGCGTCGAGGACGAAGTCGGCATGGGCTGTTCGCGACACGCGCCAGCCGACTATGCGGCGGGCGAACGTGTCGATGACGAAGGCCACGTAGATGAAGCCTCGCCATGTGGNGGCGTCGAGGACGAAGTCGGCATGGGCTGTTCGCGACACGCGCCAGCCGACTATGCGGCGGGCGAACGTGTCGATGACGAAGGCCACGTAGATGAAGCCTCGCCATGTGGCGACATAGGTGAAATCCGAAACCCACAGCATGTTCGGCCGCGGCGCTTTGAACTGACGGTTCACCCGGTCGAGGGGACACGGCGCCGATGTGTCGCTGATGGTGGTCCTGACGGATCTGCCGCGAATCACGCCCTTCAGACCCATCTGGCGCATCAGCCGGGCGACGGTGCAGCGTGCAACGTCGATGCCCTCGCGCTTCATCTGACGCCAGACCTTGCGAACCCCGTAGACGCCGAAGTTCGCCTCGAAGACGCGGCGGATGTCCTCGCATAGCTCCTCGTCGCGGCGTTCTCGAGCCGGTCGGCGATCCGGGTAGCGCTTGCGGGCCGCGTGCTCGTGGTATGTCGACGGGGCGATCGGCAGAACCCGGCAGATCGGCTCGACCCCATAGACATCACGATGATCGTCGATGAACGCCGTCATCGTCTGAACGGGCGGTCGAGCTCCGCCTGGGCAAAATACGCCGATGCCTTGCGCAGGATCTCGTTGGCCTGACGCAACTCGCGAACCTCACGTTCGAGAGCCTTGATCCGGTCGCGCTCCACGCTCGTCGTGCCAGCGCGAACGCCTTGATCACGTTCGGCCTGCCTGACCCAGTGGCGCAGCGTCTCCCCGGCACAGCCGATCTTCGCCGCGATGGAGGAAATCGTCGCCCACTGCGAGGCGTGATCGCCCTGATGCTCCAGGACCATTCGGACTGCCCGTTCGCTGACCTCCGGTGAATATCTCTTCGATGTCGTCTTCGTCATCATGACCCCATTCTCTCAAGAATTGAGGTCTCCGGGAAACCCGGGGGGTTCACTGCAACACGTTCCGTCTACGACGGACGGGGCTAGATGAGCCATTTTCTGAGGGACGCCGTTGGCGAGCGCGGCCGTCTGCACTCTCGCGGCAGCCTTCCTTCAGTCGGTCCGCGCGAAACGAAATAGAAGATTTCCGGCACCATTCCCGCTTTTGGAGTTGATGTCGGATCTGCGAAATGGCACCAGGGGGATAGGCACGGACTCATTCAGTTGGGTGGCTATGCTGGGCGCCGATCCCTCAGCCAATCTCAATAGCGCATCGCTACACCTTGGCCCGCCTCAGAGCGGCGCGATCGATACGCTTATCAAGCAAAAAGTCATCATGAACTTTGAAACGCTCCGCCGCGAGTGGTTCGGGAACGTCCGCGGCGATCTCCTCGCCGGGATCGTCGTCGCCCTTGCCCTTATTCCCGAGGCAATCGCCTTCTCCATCATTGCCGGCGTCGATCCGAGCGTCGGGCTGTACGGCTCCTTCTGCATTGCTGTCCTGATCGCCTTCACGGGCGGACGACCGGGCATGATCTCAGCCGCAACCGCTGCGACCGCCGTCCTGATGATCACGCTTGTGCGGGACCACGGCCTTGAATACCTGCTGGCTGCCACCGTCCTCGCCGGTCTCCTCCAAATCGCCGCTGGATTCCTGAAGCTCGGCAATGCCATGCAGTTCGTCTCCCGCTCGGTGATGACGGGCTTCGTCAACGCGCTGGCGATCCTGATCTTCATGGCGCAGATCCCGGAACTCGTCGGCGTGCCATACCTGACCTACGTCATGGTCGCGGCGGGCTTGGCGATCATCTACCTGCTGCCGCGGCTGACCACGGTGATCCCGTCCCCGCTCGTGGCGATTGTGGTTTTGACCGCCGTCTCGCTGACCTTCGGCATGGACTTGCGGATCGTCGGCGACATGGGCGAGCTGCCCTCCACGCTGCCGGTCTTTCTGATCCCCGACATCCCGCTGAACCTCGACACCTTGATGATCATCCTGCCCTATTCGGCAGCGGTCGCGGTGGTGGGTCTTCTCGAATCCCTCATGACGGCCCAGATCGTCGACGAACTGACCGACACCGGGTCGGACAAGAACCGGGAGTGCGTCGGCCAGGGAGTCGCCAACACGGTGACGGGCTTCTTCGGCGGCATGGCCGGCTGCGCGATGATCGGCCAATCGGTCATCAACGTGAAATCCGGCGGCCGTGGGCGGCTATCCTGCTTCGCTGCAGGCGTTT
>NZ_JAZHLJ010000141.1:0-4852 GCF_036549495.1 Aurantimonas sp. C2-5-R2 | reverse complement strand
CCGCCGTCTGGATCAATCCGCCCAACAACAAGCTCCAACTCCAAGCTTAATCTATCGCTCCGGCTGTCTCACATTCGTTGACACGCTCCGCGCGACCCTGGCCAGCCGGGTGATCTCTTCCGGTGTCTTGACGGCGCGCACATATCGGAACAGTCCAGCGGCCGGAATCAGGCTTGCGCCGGGCAGGCGCTCCCGAAGGGCTTCGAACTGACCGGGCATGAACCCGATCTCATCAATCCCGATACGAGCGCGGCTGAGACCTGCGTCCGTTAACCCCGCGACGAGCGCGGAGAGCGCATCGTCATGATTGAGTGCCTCTTGGAGTTCGAGCAGTCGCTGGCTGACCGGATCCTTTGCATCATCGGGGTGCCCATCGACATGAAAGGCACCATAGCGGCGCACGCGCTCGACCCAGACTTGCTGGTCGGCGACCAGATCGAGCGTAGCCGTGCTGGTGACGATCTCAGCTTCTCCCTTGCCGGGCGCCGGCCACATGACATAGGCTTGAGGGCCGCGACGGATCCATTGCGGCAGGGCCCAGAAGCCGCTCATATAGGTGACGTTTTCCGGGGTCGTGGCAATGACCGCGTCGAGCCGCAGCTCGGCCATCCGAGCATGAAGGCGATCCTTGTTGAGCAGCACGATATCAGGCGGCATGGCGGGGATCCTTGCCTTCTCGCTCGCTCTGATTTGAGAAACCCAGACCCTCCGAGATCCGCGCGGCGGCGGCCATCACTTGTTCCCCCACATCGGCAATTTCGATGTGCGGGCCGACGGCGCGCGGATAGGCAACGCTGATCGCGGCGATTACCGAGCCGCTACTACTGCGCACCGGCGCGCCGACCGAAATAACGCCAAGAATGTTTTCGTCGAGCGAGGTGGTGTAACCGATCGAGTGCGCCGAGCGGAGTTGGCTGATCAGCCGATCGGGCTCGGTCACGGTGCGCGGCGTCAGCCGGTCGAGAGGCGCTTCGCCAAGAATCACTCCGATCGCGTCATCGGGTAGTTCAAGCAGCAGCGCCTTGCCGAGCGCGGTTGAATGCAATGCCATCCGCTCGCCCGGCGAAGAGCGGATAACGACCGGACTGCGGCTCTGGACGGCGAGAAGATAAAGACCGGCCGACCCGCTGCGCACGCCCAGAAAGGCGTTAAAGCAGCCCTCGGCTGCCAAGGCCTGCAATTCCGGTTCGGCAAAGCCCATCAACCGGTCCTTGCGCAGCACGTGCTGGGCAAGGACGAGCACTCCATGGCCGATGCGGTATCGTCGCGTGTCGGCCGCCTGTTCGACATAGCCATGTTTGGCGAGCGTGTTCAGAAGCCTCTGGATGGCCGGTGGGCTTAGCTCCAGCCGTCTTGCGATCTCGCGCACGCCCACCGGTTCGTCCGACTCTTTCAGCATCTCCAGTACCGAAAGCCCGCGTTGCAGGGAAAGGCTGCCTGGCATCATTTGTTCCTTTAATAGGAATAGTGTTCCGATAAACACCAATTAAGCGGAGAACCCCGTTCGGTGTCAAGCGCGAATGTTTACTATAGTGTGTCGCTCTAAAGTGTGCGGTGCAGCGACCATGCGGGCATGGATATCCGCGGGGTGGTCGGTCTCAACGTGCAGCGTCTGCGGCGCAAGCGCGACATTTCCCAGGAGGAACTGTCGCTGCGCTCGGGCTGTACGCGCGGCTATCTGAGCGGCATCGAAACCGGTCGCCGAAATCCCACCGTCCTGTTCCTCGCGAGTCTTGCCAAGGCGCTGGAGAGCGACGTCTCGGAGTTCTTCGTCAGGCCGGCAAAGGTCAGGGCCACCAGGAAAGGCGGCGCGGTCGAAGCTGGCGAAAGTGTCAAGAAGTCGGCGTTGAAAGCGAAAAGGGCGTGAGCGCGCGCATCGAAGTAGCTGGGTGGCTATGCCGGGTTGATCGGCAACGGCATCTCAATGCCGTCGTGGTGGCTCACGCCGGATCAGCCACTCGACATCGACCTGTAATGCCAACGCGATCGCTTCGAGCGTATCAACTGTGGGTGAGTTCTCCTCACGCTCGAGCTTGCCGATGTAGTTGCGGTCAAGACCGGCGAGGTCAGCCAGCTGCTCTTGCGTCAGGTCAGACGCCTGACGCAGCAGCCTCATATTGCGGGCAACGACCGATCTTAGCCTCATGTGCCGAGACAGGCAGGATCCCGCGTTTGTCTCCACCTATTATAGTAATCATTCGTATGCTGCAGGCTTGTTTTTCCATTGCAGCAGTAGGTAGGATTTTCCTTCAGGAATTGACTTGGTCGGGCAGGATTCGCCCGCTTCGTTTCAGATGAAGCAAAATGAACTCTTCGATGTTCTTCAGGCCGCCGAAAAAATCGACCAGGCGGCAAACGTTGACGAAATTCTCGGCACGCTCTGTACTTGTCTCGAACAGTACGGCCTTTGTGCCTGCCTGATCACCCAGCTGCCGCTGGCGCGTGAATCACGCTGGCAAGAACACATCCTTGCCAACTGCTGGCCGCAGGAATGGTACCAGCACTACAACGCCATCGGTCACTTTCGCCACGATCCTTGCGTGGCTCACTGCCGCCGCACGGCCGATCCGTTCCTCTGGAGGGAAGTCAGTCGAAAGAACCTGGAGGCGCCCGCCCGATGGGTGATGGATGAAGCAACGGATTTCGGCCTCCGGCAGGGCATCTGTGTGCCGGTTCACGCGTCGTTTGCGCCGCCTGCCGTGGTCACGATGTCGGGCGAGATCGTCGATCTCGAGCCTGCCACCCGCCACATTGTCTGCCTTCTCGCCCGTCAGGCCTTGCAGGCGGTATTGCGATTGCGTTTGGGTTCGGGCGACTCCGCGATGCCGGTTCTATCCGGGCGGGAGCGCGAGGTCTTGCGGTGGGTGGCCGACGGCAAGACGGCCTGGGAGGTCTCTCGCATCCTATCCCTTTCCGAACACACCGTCCTGACACATCAGCGCAACGCCAAGCAGAAGCTCGACGCGGCCAACAACGTCCATGCTGTCGTGAAGGCCTTCCTCAGGCACGAAATCCAGCCCTGATAAATCCCCATATCTCGGTATGGCGGGCAACAAACTTCCAAGCCTAGGAACATGGAACGCGGGGGGTCGCCATGTTCCATATTCACATTGTCGATAGTTCGAACCGAGGCGCTTATCGGGATGAACTCGAACAGCATTTTCGGCTGCGGCACGACATCTATGTCGGCGAGCGCGGTTGGCACAATCTCGCTCGCCCCGATGGCCGCGAGGTCGATGCCTTCGATACCGAAGACGCCGTCTATCTGCTCGGTATCCTGCCCGGGAAGGGGGTCGTTGCCGGCTCGCGCCTGGTGCCGAGCGTCAAGCCGCATCTGATGAGTGACGTTTTCCCTCAACTTGCGCCTCAGAGTCCGTTTCGAAACTCACTGCGGCGGGTTCAAAGGCCCCTCGGATGGTCGCTCCGCAATGACATGATACCCGATTTCCGCGGGTTTGGGCNAGAGTCCGTTTCGAAACTCACTGCGGCGGGTTCAAAGGCCCCTCGGATGGTCGCTCCGCAATGACATGATACCCGATTTCCGCGGGTTTGGGCGTCCCGGGTGAACCATGGAGGCTGGTCTTGGCAGGGTTTCGAAACGGCCTCTCAGGGCGTGCCGCGGGCTAACGACACTTTCGAATGGACGCGGATATTCGTCGTGCCGGCACTGCGTCAGTCGGGAAGCCCCTGTCTGGCAGCCGGCATCGTCTATTGCGGCATTCTTGAATTCTGCCTCAGGCACCACGTTCGTCACCTCTCGATCGTTTGCGAAACCTACTGGTTCGACCGCTTGACCAGGCTGGGCTGGAATCCCCGACCGCTCGGGCCACCCATCACGCATCGTGGCGATACCATTATCGGCCTCATCGTCGACATCAGCGTAAACGCGCTCGAAACGACGCGTCAGACCTACGCCCTCAGCCGTTCGGTCCTGTCGGCAAACACGACATTTGCGCCACCGGAACCAGTGACAGCGGAACGGCAGGGGACAGTGAAACCCGGAGGAAAGAAAGCCGGATGCCGCAAGTAAGCGAAGTTGCTTTCTTCGAGAACTGGCAAGACAGCGGCTATTACCACTATTTGCTCAATCTCGCGACGGAAGGCTTACTGAAGAGCGATTCCGAAGAGGAAATCGCAACAGCCAAGGATGCCGTAACGCGGACGCGTCCGCTCCATAGGATAGATGATCCGGAAGAGTTTCCGGCGATCCTCAACGATCGTTTCGGAATTCTTCTTTGCCTAAATTGGCTCACATAGCGATTATAGATGGCAATCGAACTGAAACATCTTCGATACGTCATTGCTGCGGCCGAGCAACAAAGTTTCCGGCGCGCTGCGAACGAGGTCCGAGTTCACCAGTCCGCCATCAGTCGGCGCATTCGCGATCTGGAAGACGAACTCGGAGCTTCCCTGTTCAACCGTCATTCCGGAGGCGTTGAACTAACCTATGCCGGCCAAAACTTTCTAGATCATGCCAAGCGCGCGATGGGGCAGATCGAATGCGGAGCAAAGCTGGCGGACTCTTTCGGATGTGGCAATGTCGGTGTGATCCGGCTCGGCATATTCTCATCGTTGTCGTCCGGGTTCATTGCCAAGCTCTTGCGCACATATGAGCGCCGACATCCCAAGGTCCGTCTCGAGGTCGTCGAGGGGGCGCCTGCCGAACACATCGCGGCGATCCGTCGCTACCAACTCGACATTGCCTTCCTGACCTGCGCAACAGCGCCGCCGTATTGTGACAGTGAGCATTTGTGGACTGAACGGGGAGCTATGGCTGAAAATGGGTGATGGGGCCTGAGAAGGCGGCGTATCGTGGCGGGTTCTGAAGCCTGCCAGAACCTCCCGAAGGAGC